>JAHFTZ010000222.1 GCA_023265355.1 Terriglobus sp. | reverse complement strand
CCGTGGCCTGGTGCGATCCCTGTGCTCCCTGGCAGGCATAGTGATTGGAATTGTTTTGGCGGGATGGTATGCGCAGCAGTTGAGTATCCCGCTCGCGCGATGGATTACGCCTACGCTGGCAGCGCAGGTGGTTGCTTTTCTTACGATTGCGCTGGGGACCATGCTCCTTTTCGCGCTCGCAGGGCAAATCATCCGCAGTACGATGAAGGTCGTTGGCCTGGGCTTTGCGGATCGCTGTGCGGGCGCGTTGTTTGGGCTTCTGCGAGGGTATCTGGTAGTCGCGGCAGCGCTGCTCCCTCTTGCCGGATATCTCCCACAAACGGAATTAGCAAAAAGATCTTTTTTACTTCCAAGTTTCCTTGAGGGCGCTCATGAGATATCCTTCGTCTTGCCACGCAACTTTATGGACCGCATTGCTGGAAGCCTCCTGCGCTTAAGAAAGGAGGACCATCGATAGACCCGCCAAAGTGTAGGGGTATACTGGCACCCCGGTGCGATGATCTGAATTTTTGAGGTGAGTCCGAGTGAAGCGCGAGTTGGATAACCTGGTTTCTCATATGTACGCCACCGGCATGAGCTACACGGACGCGGTCCGCGAGTTCAAACGTCGCTATCTGCTTGAAGTGCTTGCCCGGCATCGTGGCAACCAGTGCAAGGCCTCCGAGGAGCTGGGGATGCACCGCAATACGCTGAGTCGCACTCTGACCGAGTTGCACCTGGACTCTGCGGAGATCCGCAGCGGTATGAAGCGGCCTTCGCGCAGTGAGCGGCCTGATCGCGCACGAATTCAGCCGATCTCGATTGCACGATAAGTCTCGGCAGCCGTCTAATCCACAGGTATGACCATGGATTTACCTTCGCTGCGCAGGTACGCGTGCCGCTTCGTGCACGCCGTCTGCTGTGTCTGCGTTTGCAGCGCCGCTTTGTTGCCTCCTCTGCTGCGGGCGCAACAGGTTTCCTCGAAAGATGCCAGTGCCGCTGAGGCCGTCTACATGGACGGCGCCAAGCGATTCAAAGCTGGGGACTTTGCCGAAGCGGAAAAGCTGTTTGCTCGTGCAGCGCTACTGAATCCGCAGCATAACGAATATGTGCTCGGCCTTACGACGGCCCGGCAAAGGAGAGCCGCGCAGCTTGTCCAGCAGGCGGCATCCGAGAGACAAAAGGGACACGATCAGGAGGCAAACTCGCTTCTCGCTCAGGCGCGTACTCTGAGCCCCGACGACCCCTTGGTAAAGCAACATTTTGACAGCCCGCCACTGCCGGAAACTTCGGCGCTGACACATCAGGTCCTTGCGGGAGAGATTGTTGTGCAGCCGCTGGCGGCCCGACAGACCTTCCACCTTCGCTCAGACACGCGGAGCATCGTGCAGCAGGTCGCACAGAAGTACGGTCTCCGCGTGAGCTACGACGCCAGCGTAACCTCCAAACCCATCCGCCTCGATCTGGAGAACGTGACATACGAGCAGGCCATGCCGATCGTCCTGATGATGACGAAGCTTATGGCTGTTCCTCTGGATGAAAAGACACTTCTTGTTGCGGAGGACACGCAGGAGAACCGGGAGCGGCTGGAGCGGCAGATGGAAGAGACTCTCTTTCTCCCGGGATTATCTACGGAACAACTGAACGACATCGGCAACATTGTGCGCAATATCTTCGACGTGAAACAGGCCACTGTGCAGCCGCATGCGGGGACACTGGTTCTACGCGCGTCCGCGGATAAACTGGATGCGGTCAACCGTACGCTCGAAGATCTGATCGATGGTGGAAGCGAAGTTCTGCTTCGGCTGCGACTCTATTCGGTCAGCAAGAGCAATACACGAGAGACGGGATTGACTCCGCCACAATCCTTGACGGGATTCAGTCCTGCAGGTGCAGCCTCCAGCTTGATCTCGGCAAACCAGACCCTGGCAGACCAGATTGTGGCCTCTGGAGCTCTGGGTACGAATCCGTCGCAGATCGCCATTGCGCTGGCCCTGATTGCTTCAGGAGTCAGCAGTAATCTGCTCACTGGATCGTTTTTAAAGTTCGGAGGTGGCCTGAGTACGGTGATTCTTTCCACCGCAAACTCTCCAACGCTCAACCTGGCTCTTTCCAGCTCCGATTCGCGTTCTCTGGATGATGTTCAACTCAGGTTGAGCGACCGGGAGACAGGCACCTTTCGCAGTGGTTCCCGCTTCCCCATCGTGACCTCAACCTATTCCAGCGGAGTATCCTCGGCTGCAGGCTCCGGTACCGCAGCATCTTTGCTGTCACAGTTTTTGGGCAGTTCTGCGAATAGCATCGTCGTTCCGCAGATTCAATATGAAGATCTGGGGCTAACGCTGAAGGCCACGCCCCATGTGTTGCGGAGCAGCGAGGTGAGGGTGCATCTCGAACTGAAGATTGAAGCGCTAAGCGGAACCGCGCAGAATAATATCCCGATCCTAGCGAGTCAGTTGGTCACGTCGGACCTGACCCTGCGTGCGGGTGAGACGGCGATGATCATGGGCCTGCTCACGCGGAGTCAGTCGAAGGCGATCTCCGGCATCCCTGGATTAAGTGACCTTCCGGGCTTTCAAAGCCTTACCGATATCACTGGGAACAAGATGGAAGACGAGATGGTCCTCTTGCTGACGCCCGTTGTAGTGCGTCGCGGACATATGAATCTGGCGGGCCCATACATTCCTTTCCAGGTACATGGGACGAACTAGGCCTGCTCGTTGACCTATGCCTCAGCGGTCGATATACTTACTCTTGTTGAGCGGGAGTAGCTCAGTGGTAGAGTGCTTCCTTGCCAAGGAAGATGTCGCGGGTTCAAATCCCGTCTCCCGCTCCAATTTGATTCCTTTTCCTGAAGACCTTTCCGGAAAAGTAGAGTCCAGCCCGCAGCTTGGGCACCCAGGGTGGCGCGGTACCCAAGTGGTAAGGGAGAGGTCTGCAAAACCTTTATGCGTCGGTTCGATCCCGACCCGCGCCTCCAACAAAATCAACCCTTTTAGCGCATCGGCTGTGGCCGCCCAGACCGCTGTGGCCAGGATTGTGGCGACAACTTCCCTCATGACAAAGCCCCCTAATCTTCTTCCCCGCTGGGCTAAGAAGATTAGGGGGCTTCTGTCGTTTAGGCGCGCTTGCGGATGACTGTGAGGTTCGACTTTTGCGCTCGTTCTTTGGCCGCGTCCGACGCAGCCTTTTCCATCTTCTCGGCGACGGCACGGTGCTTCACGATCTGCTCCATGGCGTTGGCCTGATGGTCCTGCGGGGGGTGGGCATAACGCATCACCATGTGGATCCGCGAGTGTCCCATCATCGCCGCTAGGGTGACCAGATCTCCACCAGCCTGAGCAGCGCGCGTCGCCCAGGTGTGTCGGAGATCATAGAGCTTGAAGCGAGGAACTTCGCTTTCCTCTACGGCGCGATCGTGAGCATTATTAACCTTCGGTATCGGTCTAGTCGCATCCGTCTCACACGGGAAGAGATACCCGCGCCGACGAGTTCGAGGCGCGCAGTCAGAACACGGATCCCCATCGCTGGATGTCGCGCTCGTGCTCGCCGATCGTGGCATCGTCGGCACCACCCCAACGGAGGATCTGCAGAACGTCCTCGGCGCTGTCCAACAGCAGCCATGGACCAATGCGGGTCCGGCCGTCCTCGTCGATGAAGTGAACGCTCCAGTCGGAACGCATGACGTTGAAGAGGATGCGGTGCATATATCCAGTCTACGGAAGGCGGTCTACCCGCCCTTTGGAGAGAACGCCGTCATCAGCACGGTGAAGGCCACCATCATCTCGCTGAAATAGAAGGTAAGCGTCCCTAGACGTGTGATCCAACAGCGTAGATGCTTCAATGTCCAACCGTATATATCGATCAATGAGTTACGCGTGATCCAGCAGCGATATCCAGCCGCGGATTCGGCACGATCCGGTTGCCGGCACCCGGAAGGGGTGTGAGCACCGACCAAAGCCGTCTTTATGGCCCTGCCGCCCAAACCGTCGCTGTACGCCCGCAAATTCACATGGCCACTCAGGGATAGGACTGGCTATGCAGCTTGGCGCAAATGCCATATATCCTCAGAATTTCGAAATGAGGTCGATTCCGCCAATTACCAGTAAATAGTTCTTGGTCGCCGATCTCCGACTCGCGCAATGGCTTGCAGCAGTTTCCACGGGACGGTTCGAATCCAGAGAAGATAACAGGTTGGCTTGGCGTATCAGACGATCTTCAGAGTGACAGCATATTCGCAGGGCCTCTGATCGGGGAAAAGAACGGTGAGGCCTTGTTCATCCTGCGTCCAGGCCAGCTTGCCGCCATAGCCCAGCAACTCCACATGAGAGATCTTCGGCGGCGAAAGCGGGCTGACAGTGGACAGCGGACGAATCAGGGTCAACTTTTCCGGCCAACCCATGATGAACGCATAGATGGCGTTGCCCTTGGTCGTGAACCGGACCTCTTCCGCATTGAGTTCTTTACGAGATGCCTCGTTAAAGCGCGTTCCACCAGCGCCTGGCAGGGCCGTCGCGATCGGACCATCGCCGCAGATCTTCCAGGGACGCGTTCCGTGAATGCCTTCGCTGTTGATGGCCATCCACTTCGTGATCTCCTCGAGCACCCGCATCTCCTCGTAATCCAACTCTCCGCTATTCGGCAGCGGGAAGTTTAGCAGGAGATTGCCGTTGCGGCTCACGATATCCACCAGCAGATCGACCACATACTTGGGCGTCTTATAGGTGACCATCCTGTTGTAATGCCAATCCCCGATACAGGAATCTGTCTGCCATGGGTTCGCCGATATGCCGCTGGCTACGCCTCGCTCCCAGTCCAGCACACAGGTTCCCACCTCGCAGTCCGTGGTCAGCTTGCTGAAGTACACGGCCTCACTTTTTCCATCGTGCTTTTGGGCGTTCAGGTTATACATGTTCGCGACAAGGGCGAGGCCATACTG
>JAHFTZ010000005.1:13466-17446 GCA_023265355.1 Terriglobus sp. | reverse complement strand
CAGCGTGGATCGCCGGGCATCATGCGCAGTTTGTGCAGCTGAGTGCGAAGCGGGCGTGGATGTTCTGGGCAGGTGTTCCGCATCCTTTGAGCGAGGGCGCGGCCAATGAATACCTCCGCATGATCAACTTCGAATTTCTTTCGCTCGCCGGGTGGTTTGGGGTCTTGCTGGCGGTGAAGCGCAGGGTATATTTTTCCGGTGTGATGCTGGCTTCGTTTCTGCTGCTCCCCATAACGTATTACCTGGTGACGGTGCAGGCGCGCTTTCGGCATCCTCTGGAGCCGCTTCTCTGTATCGTCGGCGTCTACCTGTTTCAAAGCGCAGAATCGGGAAGATTCGGGCGTAGTGCAGCGGCGAAGTTTGCGTGGCTGGGGCGGGCGACCAGTGGGCTAAAACCTTTCTTCCGGGGTGAGGCTTGAAGAAGACCTTTCGTGCCGTGCTGGAGCCTCTGCGTGGCAACCTGGGCTGGGTGATCGCGCGCGTACCCTTCGACGCAACGAAGGTCTGGAAGGAGCGCAAGGGGCTGCGCGTGCAGGGCACGGTGAACGGATTTGCCTTTCGCAGTTCCCTCTTCTCGGAGAAGGAAGGTGGCTACTTCCTTCTGGTCAACAAGGTCATGCAGAAGAAAGCCCATGCGGGCGTGGGAGCGATGGTAGAGGTGATGCTCTGGCCGGATCTTGAGAGCCGGGATGAGGCCGTTCCCGCGGAGCTGGAGAAGATCTTCGCAAAACAGAAGAAGCTGCGGGCGTTCTATGACGAGTTGAGCCCTTCGGCCAAAGCGGATATCTCCAAGACCATCAACGGCCCGAAGAGTGCCGAAGCGCGTGTCCGTCAGGCCGAGCGCATGGCAGAGCGCTTTCTGCTGACGATGGAGGGCGAACGTGAGTTGCCACCCATTCTGCGCGTGCTGTTTCAGCGACATCCCAAGGCACAGGCCGGCTGGAATGCGATGACGGCGGTGCAGCGGCGTGGGCACCTGATGGGGATTTTTTACTACCAGGGGCCGGAGGCGCGGGAGAAGCGTGCGATGAAGGCTGTGGAAGAGAGTGAGTCAGCCGCTCAGCGAATCAGCTGAGTCACCCGGCCACCCCAAAACACCCGAATGACACTGTGCTTACCAGAGTTTGACAACTTGAGACAGGGCATCGCTTACGTTGAATCATGACCGTTCCGAAGAAGCGCTTCGCCAGCTGCCGGGTCCAGGGATTTTCTGAAGATGCGTTCGAGTATGCGAGTTCAGCTGCGGAGCTTTTTCATGCCCGCTGAAGCGCTCTCACTCAACGCCTCTTTGTCGAAAAAATCAGGTGAGGTCTCCTATGAACCGCACCTGACTCACCTGCCGATCCTCATCCTGAATGTGCACGAGCAGTGCAACTGTCGCTGCTTGATGTGTGATATCTGGCAGCGGGAAGGGGGGAAAGAGCTTGATCTCGCCGACTTCGCTCGCCATCGCGAATCGATCGAAGCGATGGGCGTAAAGCATATTGTCCTTACGGGTGGCGAACCCTTAATGCATCGCAGCTTTGAGACTCTTTGCCGCACCTTGAAAGAGTGCGATGTGCAGATCACGCTTCTTACGACGGGCCTGCTTCTTGCGAAGCGCGCCAAAATCGTCGCCGATTTCGTAGATGAAGTCATCATCTCTCTGGATGGTCCGCAAGAGGTTCACGATCAGGTAAGACGCGTGAAAGAAGCATTTCGGCTTATCGGTGACGGCGTCTCCGCGATACGACAATATGCGCCTGCGCTTCCCATTCGAGGTCGCAGCACGGTGCAGAAGGCAAACCACAATTTACTACGCAGAACAGTAGAAGGAGCGAAGTCACTAGGCTTAAGCTCCATCTCTTTTCTGGCCGCCGACCTGACCTCGCAGGCCTTCAACCGTGAGCTGATATGGCCGGGCGAGCGACAGAACCAGATCAGTCTCATGCCTAGCGAGATCCGTGCCCTGGAAGAAGAGATCGAACGGCTGGTCATCGAGAACGACGACGATTTTCAGTCGAAGTACATTGTCGAATCTCCCGCCAAGTTACAGCGAATCGCTCGGCGCTTTCGAGAGCAGCTTGGAGAGAGGCCTCCTGTCGCTCCGCGATGCAATGCTCCCTGGGTCTCTGCAGTGATGGAGATCGACGGATCGGTTCGCCCGTGCTTTTTCCACCCAAGTATAGGAAGCACCAAGCTGAAGACTTTGGGTGAGGTCATCAATAGCGACGAAGCCGTGAAGTTCCGTGCGTCACTGGACGTCCGCGAGAATGACATCTGTCAGCGATGCGTTTGTTCGCTCAATTACAAACATCCCGAGACTGAAGTCATCGGCGGAGAAAAATACGCTCGGCCAACACCTCTGTAGAAGTACGAGATGCAGCGCTGAAAGAAAGGCCCCTCGCATGGATGGAGTTACAAGCAGAATCAAGCACAAGTTAGCGCGCATTGGACGGATTTCATTTGAAGGCAGAAGGCGGGCTGTCGTGCGCGAATTGGACGCGCGTAACGCCTATCGTCTGTGGGCGCCAACTTATGTGACGGAGACGGCAACCAGCTTCCTGGACGATGAGATGGCGCGGGAGATGCTCAGCGGCCTGCCCTTTGCGCAGCTTCTGGATGCAGGCTGCGGCACTGGCCGACGGATCGCAGGCATTCCAGGGGCCGTCGGCATGGATGCCAGCCCAGAGATGCTGGCCATCGGCGGGGCGCGCCACGTCGTCGTCGGGGACGTCAGGAAGATGCCTTTTGATTCGGATCGCTTCGATATGGTGTGGTGCCGGCTGGTGTTGGGACATCTTCCCGATGCGCATCCCGCATATCGGGAGTTGGCCCGCGTCTGCAAGCCGGGCGGATATGTCTTTGTCACGGACTTTCATCCCGACGCTGCCGCTGCTGGACAGCAACGAACGTTCACCGACCACGAGGGAACCGTGCATGGAATCGAACACTATTTGCACGACAACCACAAAGATCTCGCCGCGCAGTCAGGATTATCCCTCGTCGCGCAGCGAGATGGAGCAGTCGGTCCCAGCATCCTTGATTTCTACGCGCGCGGCATAGGGATGAAAGCCTACAAGAGAGATCTTGGGCTGAATCTCATCGCCGCATACTTATTTCGCAAGCCTGAGCGATAAGACGGAGTGGTCGCGGAAAAGTGCGGAGTTGAATCTGGTTTGTACGTTCCGCGCGACCCACTCTTTCGCGAGAAGGCAGCGAAAGAGTGGGCACAGGTTTTGTTTACTTCTGAATCAGTCTGGCCAGGTAGTCGAGAGCGCGCGGGTCGTGCGATTGGCCCAGCCAAAATACGGCCTGCTTGCGCACGGCGGGGTCTTTGTTGGTATCGGCTACGCGCATAAGCTGTGTTGCGGCTTCGTCTCCGGGCAGGCGTGAGAGGGCGAAGACGGCGGACTTGCGCACGTCTGTGTTGGGATCGTTCTCCGCCGAGTTTACGAGGTCGGCTGAGACGGCTTTGCCCGCCTTGCTGGCCATCCAGAACTGCGCCTGTTTGCGTACTTGAGGATCGGCATCGTTGTGTGCCATCTTGATGAGTTCGGAGGTGGCCTCGGGATCTTTGCAGATCGTTAGATCGAAAGCGATCTTCTCGCGAAGGCCTGCGTCGGGTTCATCGTGCGCAAGCTTTTGCAGGACGAGGAAGCCTTCGTGTCCGTGCCGATTGGCGAGCCAGAAGGCGGCCTTTTCTCGGAGGAAAGCATCTTTGTCCGGCTTTGTGAGAGCAGTGAGCGCGACAAGGCCGGAGGGGTCGCTGTGCAGGCTGAGGGCAAAGACGGAGGTATCACGGAGCCTCTTTTGCGTGGCCTCCTGTGCGAGGCCGAGGAAGAAGCGGACGCTAAGATCGCCTGCGGCGTTGGGAAGATAGACGACGCGTGTGTCGCCTGCGTCGATGGTCCGCTTCGGCGATTCGATGTGAACCCTGGAGATCGCGCCGTCACTGACGCGGATGAGAATGATGGCGAAGTCTGTGCTGTCCTGCGTGC
>JAHFTZ010000005.1:12826-13456 GCA_023265355.1 Terriglobus sp. | reverse complement strand
CGTCGTGATGATCGCCTTCCAGGTAAACCGTCTGGTCATTGTTCCATCCGACGTTAAACGTTTCGAGCGTCTTGACGGGCCATGCAACCCAACTGACGGCATTTGTTTTCTTTGCTGCTTCGATTTGAAGAGTGGGATCGTGGACGTCAGCGAGCGTTGTGAGTTGGGCGCGAACGAGCTTAGGTTGCTGTGCGTTGAGGGTGGTCGCGGCGATCGCGATGGAAAGCAGGAGGGGGCTGATACGCGAGATGAGGCGCATGGGTGATCTCCGTGGAGTGCATGAGGTTGAGTCTGCTATGTGTTGAGCTGGCCTTTTTGTCATCCCGTAGCGCAGCCGAGGGATCTCCTATGCCTCACTCTGAGAAGCTGCGAAGGATGGGGTTATTTGTAGTTCGCCTCTTTATTTGAGGAGTTCCAGCATGTAGTCCTGTGCTGCCTGGTCGTGCATGAGAGCAAGTTGGGAGACGATCTGCCGCTTCACCTGAAGATCTTTCTCCGAGCGCGCGATCTCGACCATGTGGGGCGCATCCTGGGAGATGAAGAGACCGTTGATGACTGCTTTCTTTACCTTGGGGTCGGAGGTGGATTTATAAACCTCAACAAGGGTCGGATTCGAGCGTTTGCCCTGGA
>JAHFTZ010000005.1:0-12816 GCA_023265355.1 Terriglobus sp. | reverse complement strand
CATCATCTCGATAGCGCGGCGTTGCAGTTCGGCGTCCATCTTGCCGCGGACGGCGTCGTCGAGAATCTTCTGCGCTTCGGGATTCTTGCTCTGTGCGAGGGAGAAGATGGCGTGCTTCTTCATCTCCATGGAGTTGTTGCCGCTGAGGATGCCGCGAAGCAGGAGAAGAGCGCGGTTGGGATCCTGCTGCATGAGGGAGTTGAGCGCAAGCATCTTGATATCCGAGTCGGGATCGCGGCTTTCACTCCGCTCGGGTCGTTCCGGACGCTCCGGGCGTTCGGGGCGATCGCTGTCGGAGTCGTTGTTGATAATGATCGCGATCTTGGGATCGGCGGATCCCGAGATCAGCAGAGCGTCGCAGTCGTGGTTCCAGGAGCTTGCGGCGAAGCGAGCGTGAAGCGTATCGCAGGTGGACTTTGTCTCCGAGGTGCGGTGCAGCTTGCTGAGGTTGTAGGCCTTCCAGTAGAGCGCCGCGTCCGTACGCGATCCATTCTCCCTGACGACCTGGTCGAAAGAACGTACAGCGTCATACCAGCGATGTCCGTTCATGGCATCGGTACCGGCGGTGAAGGCCGCATCGGATCTGCTCTCGGGTGCGGGAGAGGCCGCAGCTTCGGCGTGAAGAAGAGGAGAGACAGCAAAGGCTGCAAGGAGGAGTGCGTAACGGAAGCAGAGAGCGTTCATGTCGGGGTCCTTTTTGTTGCTTTACTTCTGGTCGTTCTGGCGGAGAATGCGAATGTCTAAAAGAAGGCCGTCGGTGTTCATCTCGACGCGGAGGCGGAAGGTGCTGGATTTGTGCGACTCGTTGTCTAGCGTGGTGAGCACACGCCCCAGGCTTTCCAGGGTGGAGGCCTCCACCAGGTCTCCGCGCTGCGTGGCCTGTTGCACGTAGACTGCGTTGCGGAGTGCAAGCGTCCGAGCCGTGGCGCGTGTGTTGTCATCCAGTTCACCGGAGGTGTGGTTCACCGTAGTGAGCAGGCGTTCAGCGGCGTCAAGATGGTTGCGTTCATCCGCAGGTGCCGTGGTCAACGGGCCGGGGCGATTGAAGGCGTAGGTATTGGTCTTTTGTCTCTGGTGATGAACGCCAAAGGCGATGGTCACCAGAAGAGCCGCGGTCGGTGTGCCCAGCGCGGGCCAGGCTGCTATCTTCCACCAGGACTTCTTGTGAGGTTTCGCGAGTACGGTCAAGTTGCCACGCACGCGCTGCCAGCTGGCCTCGAAGTCGGGCGTCGGGACGGGCTCTGCAGAGAAGACGCGGAGGGTTTCGGCGATGGAGTCCGAGAGCGCACAGCAGGTCTCGCAGGTGTCGAGATGCTGGCGGATGGCGGCTTCGTCTTTGCTTTCGTTCAGATGAAAGGCGATGAGATCGTCTTCGCTGAAATGGTTCGAAGCTTGGTTCATACGAGACCTCCCGCTACGGGTGAAAGCGCGCGGCGAAGTTTACCCACGGCGCGGAAGACGGCTTGTTTAGCCGCGTTGGGCTGAATGTTGAGGGCGACGGCGATCTCTGCGATGGGCGTCTCTTCCATGTGGCGAAGCGTGAAAGCGGTGCGCTCCATGGGTGTGAGCGAGTCCATTGCCTGCTTCCGAATGCTTTCTGTCTCGCGGTCCAGTAGAGCCTGCTCGGGAGAGGCTTTATCGTCCGCAACCTGCACGTGGCCATCTGTGACGGCGTCGGCGATGCGGGGCGCGTGGTGTGCGAGATCGCGTTTGCGGCGTTCGACGAGATTGAGTGCGGTGTTCATAGCGATGCGCGTGATCCATGTGGAGAATGCGGCGTCCATACGGAAGCCGGGGAGTTTGTTATAGGCGCGGAGGAAGGCCTCCTGAGCGGCCTCTTCTGCGTCTTCCTGATCGCCGGTGATGCGAAAGGCGATGCGATGAACCTGAACGAAGTAGCGATCCATCAGAACGCGATAAGCGTCCCGGTTGCCGGACAGAATCTGCCGAATCGCTTCTTTCTCTTCCTTATCCATGCGGCGATTAGACAGCGGTTTCCTGTCCCGGTTAGGAACGTTTCCAAAGAAATATTTTGGAAGGGGATTGCGGAGGGATTTATGAGGCTGCTCGCGATGCAAACGAGATACTTACCGTCCCGGGTGGTCATGCCTTCTCCTTCGGAGTACAAACGGGAGTGCCTCGGGTACAGGACGATTGGTGGCGTCAATGCGCAGGGCTATCGCGAGACGCGCACGCACCCCGTAGGCGAAGAAGGTAACGCAAAGGAACTCGTGACTGTGACGGAGACATGGAAATCGACAGACCTGAAGATGATCGTGATGGAAGTCCAGGACGATCCACGGCACGGCCGCACGGTCACCGCTGTTGAGTCAATCACGATGGGTGAACCAGACCCGGCATTCTTTTCGCCGCCTAAGGGATACGTCCTGAAGGAGAGAGCGCAGTAGGACGCGCACCAAGAGTGTATTGGTGCTGTCGAAATTGTCTCTATGCCAGCCATGCGCTTGCAGCTTTCCCGTTTTGAAATTGCCGAAGAGATTAAACCGGCTCGATACATAAAGGAGTGCTAGCATCGCCCCATGAGCGCGGGGCGCAGGCCGATAAATCAATGGGTTGGTATCTCCTGTGCGGGTATCGCACTTCTCATCGCGGGCTGGCTCATGCTCTTTTCCTGGTTAGCACGCGATGGGTATCTGTCTTTCCTTCGTGCAGGTTCGGTATCGGAGAATCTTTGTTTTTGGGCTCTGCTGATTGCGATAGGCGGCTCGGGCGGCTGGCTGACGTACTGGTCGCAGAGCAGAATGAGCGAGGGGGTCCGCCAGGAACTGTGGGATGAGCGCGAGCTTGTCTCAGCACGGAAGACGGCGCGCTCCATTCACCGGGTTGTCGGCGTCCTCTTTGTAGTCGCCGTAATTTTTGCGGTAGTAGAGATGATCAAAAGCGTGAACACTTCTATGGCTGGCTTTTGGCCAGCCATCATTCTCGGCCATTGGGCGAATGCATTGGTCCGGAGTTTTAGTGAAAGGCAGCCTGGGGAGATGGCTGCTACAAGGATGTTTCCTGTGACGACTGAGCCAATCCGGTCAGAGCATTGGGGGACAAGATGAGACGCTTCCAGCTTGATGGATCAGATGTGTTGATCGCAAAGCGTTCCTTCTTACTGCAAATTGCGGGAGCTCGTCTTGGAAGACTCTGCAGGAGCTAATAACGTTTGCATAAGCCCCAGGCAGAGATCGCTGCGGACGTGGGTCTTTTTGTCTACAGCGGGTGGCGTGTTCCTCTCGGGGTGGTTTTTCTTCATCCTCTGGATGGCGCAATTCGCCCCACCTGTCCTCTTTCACGTTGATCTTCGTCGCCACCATCTTCTGCGTGGAGTATTTCTGCTCTGGATAGCAGGACTCGCGATGGGTGGCTGGTTAGCCTTCTGGCCGCAGATGAAAATTCGTGATGGCATGCGGCAAGAGGTCTGGGCCGAAACGGAAATCGGACCCACCCGCCGCTGGGTGAACCGTATCTTTGGGACTACGGCGGCGGCTTTTCTCTTCGTGGGCTTTTGTATGTGGGTGAGATGGCTCCATAGCGGGCATTCCTTCCTGCCTATCTACTTCCCCTGCTTTATCACTATGCAGTGGAGCCTCTACTTATCCAAGAGCATTGGTCCGCCACCCCGTGCACCAAAGCTCTACTACTCCCGCTTTGCAGATATGAAGCCGATCCAATCGCAGCACTGGGGAGAATGAGACGCGCAAAAGGCCCGGCGGACTCCGTCGGGCCTTTGCCTTGGTGCAAGCCTTAGTAGCCGATCGTGAACCGCTCGCCCTTGTGCTTCGGGCTTTCGAGCTCGTCCACCGCAGCGATGGCGTAGTCCTCCATCGAGATGCGGCTGTTGCCGTCCGCTCCCATGATGAGGTCGTCTTTGCCCAGGCGGTACTTGCCTGTGCGCTCGCCCGGTTCAAAGAAGCCAGCTGGAGCGAAGTACGTCCACTCAATCTGGTCGTTCGCCTTCAGAGCGTTGTAGACCTTGGTATGCGACTCCGAGATCGGCAGGTAAGGCTCGGGCAGGTAGCCGGAGTCATGCAGAGTCACGCCCGGCGCCACGTTCAGACCACCCGCGCCGCCGACCACCAGGAGCCGCGGTCCGACGTTCTTCCCGCCCAGCTGCTCGATCGCGTTCACGATCCTGGCCGTCACCGTCAGGATCTGGTCGGTCTGCGTCGGCGGCGGAGCGTAGGCGTGCACGATGGCGTCCGCGCCCTTGCTGAAGGCGGCGATCTGCGCTGCGTCGCTCAGATCGTTATCCACGGCCTTGACGTTGGGAGTATTCGCGAGCTTCTCCACGGCAGAGCGCGAGACGGCCGTAACCTGGTGGCCGCGTGTGGTCAGTTCCTTGACGATGCGTGAGCCGGAGTTTCCCGTGGCTCCAATGACGACGATGTTCATAAGAATCTCCTGTGGCCGGACTGAAGGTTCTCCCGGCTTCAATCCAACAGATGTCGTTTATGTGGGTTAGGATTCATCCGGGAACTTCCGTCGCACGAATGGTTGACCTGAGGCCCGGATTTGCCGTATTCTCGTTAAGTTTGGCGGAGTGCCCCTGCGTTGCGGGGCGGCTTGATTGAGTTCCTGTTTTGTAAGGGCCAGTCTGGAGCCAGTACCTGCCACCCAATCCAGCGTTTTGATATGACTGGTTCAAGTTTTGGACGCGCTCCCAACTTGCGGTACCTTCGCATGATGCGCGTGGAGGAAGTTTATGTACGCAGTGATTCGTACCGGCGGGAAGCAGTATCGTGTTGCTCCCGGAGACACCTTGAAGATTGAGACCACGGCACATGAGAACGGCGCTTTGGAGTTCTCTGACGTTCTGGCCGTAAGCGGCGAAGAGGGCAAGTTTGAGCAGGAGCTGGGCGGCGCGAAGGTGCTGGCCTCGGTCGTCGGCGAGGGCCGTGGCGACAAGATCCTGGTCTTCCACTTCAAGCGCAAGAAGCAGTACAAGAAGATGCAGGGGCATCGTCAGAACTTCGTTGAAGTCAAGATCAACGAGATCCTGGTGAACGGCAAGAGCTTCAAGGCTGAAGCCAAGTAGTCGCTTTCGTACCGTAAAGTTTTTGAATTCGACAGGGACAGCCTGGTAAATCCGGCACCCGGTGATGAGGTAGAGGAATGGCACATAAAAAAGGTGGCGGAAGTACTACGAACGGACGTGACTCGAACGCGCAGTGCCTCGGCGTCAAGAAGTTCGCGGGCGAAGTTGTAACCGGCGGATCGATCCTGGTGCGTCAGCGTGGAACCCCGCTGAAGGCAGGCCTGAACGTCGGACGTGGATGCGACGACACGTTGTTTGCCAAGATCTCGGGACGCGTCAAGTTCCTGGATCGCGGCAACCTTGGCCGCTTTGTGGCCGTCGATCCCATCGCATAAATTTGTTTCAGCAAGAGAGAGCCCTGCCCTGCGCAGGGCTTTTCTGTTTTCAGGCGGGCTCCCTCCTGAATTTATTCCCGTAGGAACTTCGAAGTGAGAAAATCACTCATCCTCACCGGATAGGAGATCCAAGCACATGAAGTCCACCGTCTCAAAAGCAGCGAAGCACACCCTCATCTTCGCAGGCCTGCTCGCACTCGGCACTTCGGCCTTCGCCCAGAACAAGGCCATCGACTTCACGCCCGGCATGCCCTTCAGCAACGCTTACATCGCGGGCAACACCCTCTATGTCGCTGGCCAGCAGGGCCCCGATGAGCACGGAAAGGTGACTGGCACCGATATCACCGTCCAGACCACCAACGCCATCGCCGCCATCGAGAAGGTCGTCAAGCAGGCCGGTTACAAGATGACAGACATCGTCTCGGCCACGGTCTACGTCACAGACCTCGCCGACGTGCCCGCCATGAACGTCGTCTACAAGAAGCTCATGCCCGACCCCAAGCCCGCCCGCGCCACCGTGCAGGTCGCCGGCCTGATCGGTGGAGCCAAGATCGAAATCTCCGTGGTGGCCGTCAAGCAGAGCGGCAGATAATCCGATAGCACCAAAGACCTGGGCCTGCCTGCACTCAAGCAAGCAGGCCCTTTGGTTTGGAGCTACTCCGTTCGAAGCGCGAGCATCGGATCGACCGAGGCCGCCTTTCGCGCCGGAATCGCAGCCGATGCCAGGACCATCAGCGTAGCGATGACCACGCATCCGGCCAGCGTGAGGGGATCGCCCGGCACCACACCATAGAGCTGGCTCTGCACCAGCTTTGAAAGCCCGATCGCCGCCGGAACCGCCGCAACGATCGCTATTACCGCCGTCAGCGCCATCTCGCGGAGCACCAGCATCACCACTGCTGCGCGGTCGCTTCCCAGAGCCATACGCACACCGATCTCGCGCGTGCGTTGTGCCGTAGCGAAGGCCAATACACCGTAGAGACCTACCGCCGTCATCAGAAGCGCAAGAGCGGAGAAGCTCGTGGCGAGTAGCGCCATGGCTCGCTCGTTCTAAACGCTGCGATCGATCTGTTCTTCCATGGTGCGCATGTCTTCCGCCACCAGCTTGGGATCGTAACGATGGATGCTCGCGCGGATCGCGTTCTCCACCGCCTGCGGCGTCTGCGCCGTGCGTACATAAAGCTGTAGGCCGGCGGGGTGCGGCATCTGCGCGTAGGAGCGAAACACGCCCTCTGCCACCTTGTCGCGCATATCGCGGTGGATTTCATCCCCTACAACTCCAACGATCGTGAGATCGTACTTCACGCCATTGCCTCCGCCCTCGGCCATTAGCCGTCCAAGGGCATTCTGCGGCGAACCAAAGAATCTTTTCGCGAAGGTAAGATTCACGATCGCAACAGGAGGCGCATCCTTCGCATCGGCAGTGGAAAAATCGCGGCCCGCCAACATCGGCTGGCCCAGTGCCGCGAAGTAATTTGGTGTGATCCACGCATTCTCAAAGTCCATCTTTTCGCCTTCGATCTCAGGGTGTCCCTGAACCGAGAAGGAGATGCGGCTCGAGCTGTTGGCGATCACGGGATCTGTTGTCCCAGCGGTCGCTTGCACACCGGGCACCGACTGGACTGCTTCCAATACTCCCGATTCAACGCGCGGTATATTCGCCTCGTCGTAGCCTGCCAGGTCCGGGTCGACCTTCAGCGTCATTAGATGGGAGGTCTGCAGACCGATATTCTGGCTTCGCAGATTGGTTAACGTGCGCAGAAAGAGTCCTGCTCCGCCCATCAACAGAATCGTCAAAGCGATCTGCAGACCTACGGCAACCTTGCGGAATCGCTGCGAGCTCTTCGAAGCCGTTCCCGTATTCTGGCGGAGCGCTTCGGCCAGCCTCGGCCTGAGGAACTGCAAAGCCGGAGCCGCGCTAAACGCGAGGCAGACGACGTACGAGAGCACGAGGCTGAACAGCAACGCACGTCCGCCCACCGCCGCGCTGTAAGGCGAATCGATCGCCTGGTCCGCGTTCATCAGTAGCCTGACCAGCGCCTGCGCGATCACCGGCGAGAGTGCAAGCCCGGCGACACAGCCCATCGCGCCCAGAAGACCACCCTCCACCAGAAGCTGTCCCACGATCCGCGACTTCGCCGCCCCCAAAGCGTAACGGAGCGAAAACTCCCGCACGCGTCCGGCTGCGCGGAGCAGAAGAAGCGTGGCCACGTTCACCGCGCACATCGCTGCCAGTACACCCACCATGCCCATCAACACCAGCATGGGCATACGCAGTTCGGCGCGCTCTGGCATAAAGCCCGTGGAGTTGTCCACGACGGAGAGATGCGACTTGTTTAGAAAGCCTTCTTCAAATCGCGGGCCGCTCTCGTACGCCGTCAGCTCCTGCGCCCGGAGAGAATGCCAGAGAGGACCTAAGCTGGCTTCGGCCTGCTGCCGCGTCATCCCTGGCTTCAGCCGTGCGAACATGGGTAGCCAGATTGTCTTATGGCTGTTGAAATCGTCTCCCGGAACCATCCAGGGCATCGCCACTTCCACCATGGTTACAGGCAGAAAGACCCTTGGGTTATAGCCATATACCGCACTGTGAAATCCCTGCGGAGCCACTCCAACAATGGTGAAGGGATGGCCATTGAGCAACAACGCCTGTCCGGCTACATCCTGCGCTGCATTGAAGTGCGTCTTCCAGTAGTCGTATCCCAGCACCACGACCGGATTGGAGTTCTTCGCTCCTTCATCGTGGGAAGTAAACAGACGCCCCAGCGCTGGCCGCAGGCCAAGGACATCGAAGTAGTTTCCGCTCACCAGCTCCGCGTCCTCGCTCGCAGCCTGATCGTGCCATGAGATTCCAACTGCTGTCCGGCCTGCAGCCACAACGCCTGCAAAGGCGGAGCTGCGGTCGCGCAGATCTTTGTACATCGGATAGGAGAAGTAATCCTTCGTGCCGCCACCAAAGTTGATCGTCGACCCGGAGAAGCTTCCGCTCCACTCGAAGCGCACCAGCTCCTTCGGCTGCTGCACGGGCAGCATGCGCAGTAGCACCTGATCGAAGAGTGTAAAGATGGCGGTGTTTGCGCCGATCCCGAGCGCCAGGGTGATGACGATCGTCGCGGCGAAGCCGGGCGCGCGCAGGAGTTGCCGCAGGGCGTATCGAAGATTCTGGATAAAGGACTGCACCATAGCTGAGTTCTCCTCTTGCGATCGCAAGCTCTTGCAAGAGCATCCTGGCGGCCAAAGTGCGTGGCTGGAACTCGCTCATTCTTCTATCAAGAAAACTACTTTTCCGAGGAGCAACTGTCCACAATCGGCGACGCTATCCGCAAATGGACAGCGTCGCCATAGACCATAAGCGAAATTACGAAGGAAATATTGTGGGGTAGCATCCAGGAGTGCATTGGTGATTTGCACTAAGCCGCTAGCGCGGCAGGGCATGCTTCTGTGGCGTTTGGATAGAGTGTTGGACACCCAAGGAGGTGTCCATGACACAGCTACGCCAACGCATGCAGGAGGATCTCCGGCTACGGAACTTCTCCGAACGCACAGTTCGCCACTACACCCACACCGTTGCCGAGTTCGCAACCTACTTCCACAACTCACCTGATCAACTCGGACTCTAGCATGTTCGAACGTTTCTTCTCCATCTGCTCAACGAACGGAAGCTTGCCTGGGGAACGATCCAAGGGGCCCGGTCGGCGCTGAAGTTCCTCTATACGCGGACCTTGAAGCAGACCTGGTTCGATCAGGAGATCATCAAGCCCAAGGTGCGGCGCAAGCTGCCCACGGTCTGGAGCCGGGAAGAAGTTTGCGCCTTGCTCGATGCAGAGATGAACATCAAGCATCGAGCGTTGCTGGCCTTGTACTACAGTGCGGGCCTCCGCTGTCAGGAGGCGCTCGATCTTAAGGTCACCGACATCGACAGCAAGCGGATGATCATCCACGTTCGCGAGGGCAAGGGCAAGTTTCCGCGTCAGGTGATGCTGTCGCCGAAGTTGCTGGAGATCCTCCGCGCGTACTGGCGTGGGCGCAAGCCCAAGGACTGGCTCTTTCCCGGCAGGCGAGCCGGAGAGCAACTGAAGGCGAACGCGGTTCGTGTTGTCTGCCAGAAGCTGCGCAAGCAGTTGGGGATCAAGAAGCCCTTTAGCCAGCATGTGCTGCGCCACTCGTTCGCCAGCCACCTGCTGGACGCGGGCACCAATCTGCGCAGCATCCAACTCTTGCTCGGCCACCGCGATCTGGAGACCACCTCGCGATACCTGCACGTCTCCGAAGCCAGGCTGCATGGCACGCCGAGCCCGCTCGACGATCTGCCGATCCGCACTCCACGCACGACCCAGGGAGGGAACAGAACGGCATGACAGGACATCGGCTGGAAGTGGCCGATGTCTTCCACGCTCACCAGAACCAGTTCCTTCAGCGCTGGGGTCATGTGATCTCAGACCAGCAGCGGAAGGTACTGCGCGATATCGGCCGATGCCGAACGGCGGCGCTCGGCACTCATCTCGAACGATGCGATCGCTGCGACTATGAGACTGTCGCTTACGACTCATGCCGCAACCGGCATTGTCCCAAGTGCCAGTCCTCGGCACGCGATCGCTGGCTCATGAAGCAGGCCGCCAGCCTGTTGCCGGTGCCCTACGTCCATGTGGTCTTCACCGTGCCCGAGCAACTGGCGCCACTCGCACTCCGCAACCAGCGTCTGTTTTACAACCTGCTGTTTCGCGCCGCTTCCGAGACGCTGTTGGAGATCGCGGCTGATCCACGCCATCTCGGTACACGCATCGGCGTACTCGCCGTGCTGCACACCTGGTCGCAGAACCTGAGACATCATCCACATCTGCACTGTCTCGTTCCCGCCGGTGGACTGGCGCTCGACCGATCCCGCTGGATTCGATCAAGGCACAACTTCTTCCTGCCGGTGCGCGTGCTCAGCCGCATGTTCCGCGGCAAGCTGCTCGCATTCCTCAAGCAGAGCTATCGACGCAACGAACTATGCTTCTCCGGCACGCTTGCTGCGCTCTCTCAGCCGCGTGCATTTCATTCCCTGCTTCACGCACTGCGACAGCGAGATTGGGTGGTCTACTCCAAGCCTCCCTTCGGCGGTCCGGAACATGTGTTGAAGTACCTGGCCCGCTACACGCATCGCGTCGCCATCTCCAACGGTAGGCTGCTCAGCCTGGAAAGCGGCCAAGTGCGCTTTCGCTGGCGGGACTCCAGACATAACCACCGTAGTGCCGTCATGGCCCTCGACGCTGTCGAGTTCATCCGCCGCTTCCTGATTCACGTCCTGCCTGCCGGCTTCGTCAAGATCCGCCACTTTGGTCTGCTCGCCAACCGCAACCGCCGTCAGGGCCTCGCCTTGTGCAGGACCCATCTCCACGCCACCCCTCCGGACATCGGCGAACTACTGACCGAACCGCAGAAGTCCGCACTCAACCGGTCCTGTCCCCAGTGCAAGCGCGGTACGCTGCACCTGGTCCCGCAACGCTTCTCTGTTGAACAGGGCAGCCCTAACTCTCTGCCTGCCTGCGCGCACTTCGACTCATCCTGACGAAGATCATGCCGACCTGCATGCCAAACCGACTCCTCGCATCGACGGGCGCTCATCCCGCCAACGACACCCCATGGCTCGAATCGGCTCCGCATAACCTCGATGCACGCCGCAGCCTTCCCATCCATACCGCAGACGCACCCCCGCACAGACCCGCTGAGCTCACCCCCATCCCATTTCGTGCCCAACCCGCCGTGTCGGCTCACCGCCAGCAGCTTTCAATCCCCATACTTTTACCGCGCTAGCGGCTTAGCGCAAATCGCCGTACCCGCACTGCTCCGCATCAGCAGCGTCGATGCGCGAAAGTTCTCGATGCGGAGCACTGACGATACGGCACTAGAGATTTGGCGTCAACTCAGAAAGCGTCACCGACGAGAAGAGCGTTTCAGAGGACTTATACGTTCTTACGAGCCTGGCATCTGCTCAGGCGATCTGTGATCCAAGCGCAGACGAGCAGTTCTAGGACTTGCCAGCTCTATCGCCGTACTCCCAGTCATAGGGAACGCCGGTGTCGCCAAGGATCGCCTTCACCAAATCGGCAAAGCCCGCCTCGGCGCGCACATCGTTGGAGAGAATCACAACGCAGCGCTGGCTCTTTTCAAGACACACGACGGTGTTTGCCGTCTGCTCGTTGTGTCCCCCCTTGAAGAAGCCGTGACCCTGCGGGCCATCGAAGACTACAACACCCAGGCCCGCGTAGAGATCTTTGCGCTGCTCGCTCACAGGAAGCTCCGGTCCAAAGTTCGGAAACTGGGTTGCTGTGGTGAGGTGCAGTTGCCGCTTGCTCATCTCACTACGGGAGGCCTTCCTCAAGCCATCACCGCGCACGAGCGCAGCAACAAACTTAGGCAGATCGGTGATGGTCGTGTCCATCGATCCGGCGACGCGTACCTTGCTGCGCTCATCGTGTGGCTGCGGCTGGCCCTTGTCGTCCCAGCCGTCCGCAAGATTCGTAGCGAAATCCGGCCTCCACATCAAGCGCGTGCGCGTCATGCCAAGGCGCTTGAAGGTCGCCATCGTGAGATCGTCCATGTCCAGGCCAAGTCCCTCCGACGCTTTGCCATGTTCGATTGCGAACTGCAATAGGCTCAATCCCTCGCCCGAGTAGCTGAACTGCATACCCGGATCAAAGTGAATGCGCAGCTTCTGGTCCGGCTCAATGAACCAGAAGTTTGCGAAGCCGGTGGAGTGCGTGAGCGACATACGTGGCGTCAGCTTCTTCCAGCGCGGATCGTCTGCAAGATCGGTATACGGTCCGTACTTGCCCAGAAACTTCTGGTCAGAGTGAGGGCCGTACTCGATCAGCGGTTTATCAAAATCGTCCTTGAAGGGCGTGTCCAGTTTGATCTTGCCCTGATCAACCAACTGCATCACGTGATAGGCGAAGACCATCTTGGTCAACGAAGCGCCGTACATCACCGTATCCGTTGTGAGAGGCTCGCCCTTCGCATTGCGGATGCCGTAGGCCTGCACAAAGCCGACCTTGCCGCGATCAATTACGGCGACTGCCAGCCCGTTCGCGTGGGTGCGGGCCATCGTTCGCTTTGCCTCTGCATCAATGGCGCTGTCGGCTGGAAGCCTGGGTGTTGCCTTTTGCGCGCGCGAAGAAGCATCTATCGAAAACAAAAGCGCGGCAAGGAGTGCAAACGTCGAAGAAGAGTGCCTCATGGTCAAGGAGATTGTAGTGCACGCCCTATACTCGATACCTTGTCCTCTTTCCTGCTCCTCAGCACCCACGCTTCAGCACTTGCCTCAGGCCTTCAGAGGGAGAAGTGGGCGCTTCCTAAGTACCGATATGTCGGATAATCGGAAGTAATCGGCCAAGCTTCTCAACTGGTGAGTACAGACAAATCACTCCTCAATCCTTGGCTTTGCTCTAGTTATCTAGG
>JAHFTZ010000221.1 GCA_023265355.1 Terriglobus sp. | reverse complement strand
GCGGCGGTATATCCCACAACCAGCCCGAGCGCTGTACCGAGGATAGAGATGAGCAACCCTTGCGCAAGGAAGATGCGGCGGATCTGGTCCGCGCGGACACCGAAGCTCATCAGGACGGCGATGTCACGGGTCTTCTCCATCACCATCATGGTGAGTGCGATAAGAATATTGAGCGCCGCGACACAGACGATCAGACCGATGACGATGAAGGTAACGATCTGTTCCAGTTGCAGAGCTCGAAAGAGTTCGCGGTTCTGCGCCATCCAGTTCGTGGTCTGGAAGCCCGGACCGGCAGCGGCTTCAATCTCTTTGGCGATTTTGTCGGCGTGGTACATGTCATCCACTTTGAAGCTGATGACGGAGATCAGGTCGGGCTCTGTAAAGAGCTTCTGCGCGTCGGTGAGGCGGAGGAAGGCGTAGCTGGAGTCGTACTGATAAAAACCGGAGTGAAAGACACCTGCGAGCCGGTAGCGCTGGTACTTCGGGATGAGACCGAGGGGGGTAAGTTCTCCCTGCGGCGAGGTGACAAGGACGGTATCGCCTACCTTTGCCCCGATGGTCTCGGCGAGATCGCTCCCAAGGATAATGGGCATCCTGGCGGAGCTGGTCTGGTCGAGCTCCGCAGCCGAACCCGCCTTTACGGATTGCAGAAGATCGGAGACCGTCCGTTCGTCTGCTGGCACAACGCCTTTGATGAGTCCACCGCCCGAACGTGGGCCGCTAGAGATCAGCACCTGCCCGTAGAGGCCGGGGGCGGCAGCAGTGACGTGGGGGAGCTTCCGCATACGTTCGAGGAGGGGCTTCCAGTCCCGAATCCCGTCCGCCGCGATGCGCATAAGGTCGACGTGGGCCGTGGAGCCTAGCAGGCGCGACTGGAGATCGCGGCGCATCCCGTTGGTGATGGCGAGCGCCACGATCAGCGAGGCCACGCCCGCCGCGACGCCGACGACGGAGATCGCCGTAATGACGCCGACCACCGCCTGGCGACGTTTCGCACGAAGATAGCGCGCGGCGATAAAGAGTTCAAAACGCATAGGATATTCACAACGCATGGTTTCATGCGACTTCAAACTTAGACGCCGGAAGGCGAACCTTTCGGCCAAACGTCACGTCTATTCAGATTAGAACTCTGCCGCCGTTCGTGCCAGAGCGATCCAGGTAGTACAGTCGAGAGATTATGAAGAAGTTATGGAAGTGGAAGGCAGGCTGGGCCGCTGCTTTAGCATTGAGTCTTTTTATTTACTCTCCAGATGCGACCGCTCAGCAGCAGAAGCCGGCGGAGCCGGACGCAGGCGATAGCGGGCCCGTGCAGGACAACAGCCCCGTAATCGTCAAGAAGAAGAAAGACACCGACGAGCCTCCACCGCCTGCTCCGGCCGAAGAGAAGATCAAGAACCCCACTGGGTTGGAGAACTACTCCATCCGCGTGGATGTCCCGGTCGTTACGGTGGACGTGAGCGTTGTCTTGGAAAAGACACGCCAGTTCGTCCCAGGACTGAAGTCCGGAAACTTTCGCGTCTATGAAGATGGCGTGGAACAAAAGGTGGGCGACGTCCGCACCGTGCAAACACCCATCACGGCGGTCATGCTGCTTGAGTTTGCGGCGAACAGCTGGTACTTCCTACAGGACATGCGCAATACCTCGAGCGTGTTCTTCCGGACGCTCAAGCCCGAGGACTACATCGCCATCGTGACCTATGATCTGCGGACGCATATCCTGACCGACTTCACGCAGGACAAGCGGGTGACGGCGGAGGCGCTGAACTCGCTCACCATTCCGGGATTCAGCGATACGAACATGTTCGATGCTCTCTCCGAGACACTGGACCGGCTGACGAGAATCGATGGGCGAAAGTACATCATCCTGGTGGGTACAGGACGGGATACCTTCTCCAAGCTGACCCTGGACAAGATTCTGGCGAAGGTGAAGCAGGCGCAGAACGTAACCATCTTTGCGATAGGAACGGGCCAGCTTGTGCGGGAGCTCGCCGATGCGCGCGGTCGCATGGGCGGCATTACGCGGATGGATTATCTCCAGGCCGACAACCAGATGAAGACCTTTGCCCAGATGACCGGAGGGCAGGCTTACTTCCCCATGTTTCAGGGGGCTTTGCCGGATGTCTTCTCACAGATTAACCAGTCGATCCGGAACCAATATGTGGTGAGCTATCGGCCATCGAACATCAAGCAGGATGGCACGTATCGCAAGATCAAGGTGGAGTTGGTGGACAACGAAGGCCGGCCTTTGCGGATGGTGGATGAGAAGCAGAAGGTCCTGAAGTACTCCGTCATTGCCCGCGATGGCTACAAAGCCCGTCTGCCCGTGGAATAGCTTTTGTTCAAGTGAAGAGGGGGCGTCCTTGTGGACGCCCTCCTCTTTCCTGGCTGGAAGGTCCGAATGGGCTTACAGATGCCGACGTTCGTGGAACCTTCGCCGTGCTCAGGATGGCTCGAGTGGTTAAGAAGGGGTTTGTCGTTTTCGACCTGGCTCAACCGCGACCAGGATCGTGAGAGCCAGACCAGCCAGAAGCACAGCACCCTCCACCCGCGTAGACCAGGCGTGCCGAGCATCGAAGTCCCTGCGAAGCGGGCTGTCCGGCATCAACGCCGTGATGTAGCCAGAGGCAGCGGCACGGTCATGCTCCATGGGGATCAGAATAAAAACATTCGAGGCATAGGTAAGCGCCATCATCGCGACGGCCAAGCCGATCTGCGCATAGGCCTTATACGCATGCTGTTTCAGAAGCCGCAACGCCAGGATGATGGCCACGCCGCACCACAGGCCGATGGCGTGGAGCGAATGAAGCGACGCTCCGACGACTAGGCCCGCCAGCTGCGACGACGGCAGGACCTGAAAGGAGGTTGGGGCAAGCACAGCGCCGAAGAAAAGGATTCCGCCGAGCCAAAGGATGAGGGCGAGGAGGCGGAGCGTTCGCGCAAAGGTAAGCATAGGTAGATTCTAGATGTGGTCGCGGCCGATGAGGCGTTCGATGCGCTTGGCCATGGGCGGATGCGTCGAAAAGAGGGAAGCGAAGTCAGCTCCGCTGATGCGCGGAGCATTGATGAACATGTGGGCCGTGGTGGCGCTGGCGAAGGTCGGAATGCGTGCGCTCGCGGCGCCGATCTTCTGCAGAGCGCGGGCAAGGGCATAGGGGTTCCCAGTCATCTGCGCACCGCTGGCGTCGGCTTCGTACTCGCGTGTGCGTGAGACCCAGAGCTGGATCAAGGTGGCTGCAACGGGGGCGAGGATGAGCATAAACAGTGCTCCGATTCCTCCCCCATTGCGCTCGCGGCTGTCGCGTCCGCCGTAGCCGCCAAAGATCATGCCCCAGCGACCGATATGCGCAATCCACGTGATGGCACCAGCGAGCGTCGCGGCGATGGAGGCCGTGAGGATGTCGCGGTTGCGAACATGGCTCAGTTCGTGCGCAAGAACGCCTTCCAGCTCCTCATCGTCGAGCAGTTGGAGGATGCCCTGCGTGACCGCGACCGAAGCGTGCTCTGGGTTACGACCGGTAGCAAAGGCATTCGCCGAGTTGTCAGGAAGCGTGTAGAGCTTCGGCATGGGGAGGCCCTGCTTCTGCGTCAGGCGCTCCACGATCGCGTAGACGCGGGGAAGCTGCTCGCGCGTCGCGGGTTGGGCGTTGGACATCCGCAGGGCGATCTTGTCCGAGTAGAAGTAGCTGACGAAGTTAATGACGCCTGCAACGAGCAGGGCGATGGTCATGCCGTTGGAGCCGCCAAAGGCGCGCCCGATGCCAAGAAGAAGCAGCGTCATCAACGTGAGAAGAAGCGTGCTTTTGAAGGTGTTCATCCGTAGATGTCTCCTGCAGATTAGACGTTTGAACCTGCAGGGGGATTCGTTCGCCGGCTGATCGCCCTCTGGAGGACGATGTCAAAGGCCGCGTGCGCGCGGAGATACTCCTCCTCTGGAATACGACCGGAGAGACGGTCGGTTTCGAGCGAAAAAAGCTCATCGCGCAGAACGGACTCCAGCGTCGTCGCGGTGGCCACTACCGTCTGCATCGGCAGAGGAGCGGACGGCGTGCCAGTAATGGCTTCCGTGGAGGCAGCCGGTCCGCCGCGCAGCATGACGCCAGCGCCCACAGCGAGAAGAAGAGCGATGCCCGCAATGATCCACCACTTGTACTTAGTGAGGGGGTCAGGAGTGTTGATGGGATCGGCCATACCGCCGCCTGGCTTGTTGTCGGCTGCCCCGGCGGCTGCGGGGGCGGCTCCGGAGGCATCACCTGCAGCGGGTCCGCCGCCTGCACCCTGGTCGGCCGAGGGCTGACCGTTGGTATCGGTCTGTCGGGGGAGCTCGCCTTTACCCGAAACCGTGAATCCGACGAGCGCTCCGGCAGGAAGGCTGCGCGCCACGTACGTCTGCGCGTTAACTTCGTCGGTGATCGGCGAGAAGGGCGTGTTACCCGCGTCGAACTTCATGCTCTTCGCCATGATGACGACGACCGTATCCGTAGCCAGCGTGGGTGTGGAGGCGAAGTGAAAGCTGCCTGTGTAGGGCAGATGGTAGGAGATCTGGAAGCGCGTCTGGCCGGGACGGACAGGGAAGATGAAGGCGTAATGACCCTTTTCGGCGAGCGGCACCGGCGGAGACTGGACAGGCATGCTCCCCTGGCTCAGGGCGGCGGATCCTTCGACGACAGCTCCCTCCGGCAGTTCGAACTCAAACGAGCGGTCGGAAAACTGGGTACGCGGTGGGTTGGACTCGTTTTTTATGAAGAAGTTTTCGACGACCTTCAAACCGGTTCCGGCCGGGTCGGTCTGGATGCGGAAGAGGTTAGCTTCAACGGAGACGCCGTTGACCTTCGGTGCCGAGTTGAAGACTTCCACTTCGACGCTTTCGGTTCCTGGAGGCGCCGGGCGAAAGTAGTTCGCCTTGTCATGGGTGACGCGCACGAGGTGCATGCCTTCATCGGGTACATCGAGCGTGAAGTGTCCGCGGGCATCCGTCTTCGTGTGCGCTGCTTCCTGCATCCCCTGC
>JAHFTZ010000220.1 GCA_023265355.1 Terriglobus sp. | reverse complement strand
GAGCCCTCCATCCTTGCGGGGTACGAGCGAGCGCTCCACCGCGATTTTGAGGTTCACACAGCGGCCAACTGAGAACTTGGTCTCAAAGCCCTTCGCGAGAACGGACCTTATGCTGTCGTCGTTTCCGATATGCGCATGCCGGTCATGAGTGGCTCGCAGTTTCTGGCAAAGGCGAAAGAGCTTGCGCCGGACACGGTGCGGATGTTGCTTACGGGATACACCGATCTGGGCGCCACAATGGCCGCAGTCAACGAAGGAAACATCTTTCGATTTCTGACCAAGCCATGTACCAGGGAGATCCTGATCTCGGCCCTGAATGCGGGAGTAGGTCAAAACGAACTCATCCGCGCTGAAAAAGATCTATTGGAAAAGACGCTGATGGGAAGTATCAAAGTACTTGCCGATTTTCTCGGTGCCGCCAGCCCGGAGGCGTTCGGCCGGTCGATGCGGATCGCGCATATCGTGCGGCATATCTCAACGAGATTCAGGTTTGCACACTGGTGGCAGCTTGAAGCCGCTGCGATTCTTTCGCAGTTAGGATGCGTGACCCTGGACGCGGAAGTCATCCAAAAAGCATTTGCCGGCGTGAAGATGTCGACAGAGGACCAGGCTCGCTTTGACGCACATCCAGCGGCTGCAATGAAGCTTCTCTCTGGGATTGCCAGGCTGGAGCCGGTCGCTTGGATCATCGGGCATCAGCTGATGAGGGAGTTTCCAGATGCGGGTAGTGAGGCTACATTGGAGACGGTGCGCAGCGCGAGAATCCTGAAGCTTGCTGTTGCTTACGACGATCTTAGGATCAAGCCTTTCTCCGTAGAGGAAACGATGGCGCGGCTTAGTTCTCGGTCGAAGGAGTTCGAGCGAGAACTTCTGGATGCCTTGCTCGACATCCGTCCACAAGGTGGGGCGATGGTTTCGCGCAAGTTGACGATTGCAAAACTTGCAACGGGAATGTTGATCGATCAGGAGCTTCGAAACCATCAGGGGAATCTATTGGTGGGCAAAGGGCAGGAGATCACACGAGCCGTTCTGCTCAAGATAGAGAACTGGGCGCACGCAAATCTGATTGATCGCGAACTCATCGTGCTGGTTCCGCTCTAGTTTGTCGGCCCGCACGTACCTTTCGTTAGTCGGCGGGCTTACGAAAGGGAAATAGTATAACCTTTCGTTAGGTCGTCTTTGAGCGAAAGGATTATTTTGGCTAAATCTTCCATCAACTCTCGAATCGGTCGATACATGCAAAGTGCGTTCGGCGACGAGACCGTGCGCGCCTTTATTCCGCCGCCTCTGCCTCCGGATCCGCCGATTCGTTTTGACGGTCTGCAAGTACTGTTGGAGCAGGCAAATCAGGCGGTCGGAAGGCTGGATGGACTGGCCTCCCTGCTGCCGGATCTCTCGCTCTTTATCTATACCTACGTGCGGAAAGAGGCTGTTCTCTCGTCCCAGATCGAGGGAACGCAGTCGTCTCTTTCAGATTTGCTTCTGTTTGAAAATGACGAAGCGCCGGGCGCGCCCCTTGAGGATGTTCAGGAAGTCTCCAACTACGTTGCGGCCATGACCCACGGTCTGGAACGCCTAAATTCGGGTTTCCCTCTGTCGCTGCGGCTCATCCGGGAGATCCACGAGATCCTTCTGTCCAAAGGCCGTGGCAGTGGAAAGCAGCCAGGAGAGTTCCGGCGGAGCCAGAACTGGATTGGCGGCAGCAGGCCTGGCAATGCTGCGTTCGTGCCACCGCCCCCGGAGCTTGTTGTCGAATGTATGGGCAAGCTCGAACACTTCATACATGATGAGCGCTCGCATCTGCCGGTTTTGATCCGGGCTGGCCTCGTGCACGTTCAGTTCGAGACGATCCATCCGTTTCTGGACGGAAACGGCCGCCTTGGACGGCTGCTGATTACTTTCATGCTCTGTGAACAGAAGATCCTTCGCGATCCCATTCTGTATCTCAGCCTCTACTTCAAGGCGAACCGAGGCGCGTACTACGAGCTTCTGGAGCGGGTTCGCAGCAAGGGCGATTGGGAAGCATGGCTGGATTTTTTTCTGATCGGCGTTCGCGATACGGCCGAACAGGCAGCAACCGCTGCCCGCGGCATTCTTTCGCTCTTCGATGAGGACCAGCGCAAGATCGAGAGCCTTGGCCGTGCGGCTGCCTCTGTCCTGCGCGTCTTTCAACACATGCAGCGCAATCCGATTGTGGCTATCCCGACAGCCGCCAGAAAGATCGGTATCTCTTCCCCTACCGTCGCAAAGTCGCTGGCCCACATGGTCAGACTCGGCATCCTGCATGAAGTGACAGGCAAAGAACGGCACAGGCTTTTTGTCTACGACAAATACCTTGCCATCCTGAACGAGGGAACCGAGCCGATTCGATAAGGATCGATTAGTTTTTCGTGAGAGACAGGCGTGCGTCGGTACGTTGCCGGTTTTGGGAATGCTCGTGCTGAACCAGATAGGCCGAGGCGAAGATAAAAATCCAGAAGACGAAGACTGCGCCCGCGAACTTTTTGATACCGCCTAGAAAAGTGTAGGTTCGACCCGTCGACAAGCCGGGTTTCCAACGCTGCACGGTGACTCGTCCTGCAATTTCGTCCTGTTTATCCATAATCCGAGTCGCAATCGGATGCGGAAGCTTGGAGTAGAGATCCGTCAGTACGCTGTGGACGTTGAGCTCGCGTTCTGTCTCTGAATCACGCTCATAGAGCCTTCTCAAGCCCGCCTCGAGACTTCCCGTCAGAATCAGCGTAGCGAGAAGCCGGGATACATCTTGCGTATCCAGGATTGAATAGTTGGTCGACTGCTTTTCCATGATGACTTCCTCTGAGCACTGCATGCTTTATCGAGCGGCTGGCAAATGACTGCAATTCAGTCTTGCCGTGCTTTTCATCCAGATCTATCGGCACATTCTGCGGTGGAGGACAGTTTTTAGGAGGAGTATTGTGGAAGTGGGAAAACAGGTGGCGACAGGTGAGCGGAGGTCATCGAAAGAGAAGTCCTGCCTGACGCTGAGCATGCGTTTGATAAGGTGCTATACGTTGCCTCATCCGTGTGCTATGGTCTTCTCCTCAGGAGCAGGCGAGTAGCAGGTGCCCGTCGGGACAGAGCGTTAAGACGATTCTGGACGGGGCTGCCGGTCTTGAGTCATCGTGAGGATCTCGCAGCAAGCAGACAAAAGAGCATAATGAATACCTCCAGCTGAGCGATGCTGGCCCGTCGGCTAACCCGTTTCTGTACCGGGTGCAGCACGGGGCGAAAGAAAGCGTGTTGACCGTGCGAAAGCTTGATTTGATCTCATCCTTGTGTCTGGAACTGCGGTGAAGAGATTTTTGGGAGCAATCAGTCTGCCGCTCTTGTGCGGAATTTTTCTTGTGCATTCCAGTGTCTGGGCGGCTCTATCCTCTGCTCAATACCTGCCGCTCCGGACGTTTTATCTCATTCCACCGGGGTTTGTCTGGACTGTCGTCCTGACCGAATGCCTGGTGGCTCTTACTTTCGCGATGATCTTCGGCGGTTTTGTCTGGATAGGACGCAGCCTGCTGCATCTCAAGGAATCTCGGCCTTATCTCTGGGTTTTTCTCGCACTCGGCTGTTTTATCCTGACCCGCGGGATGATCCACAGCATGAACATGCTGACGATCTGGATGCCGCAGTGGTATCCGTTTGCCGCAGGAGTCAAGCTGGTTTCTGCGGTGATCATGGTCCCTACGGCCATCCTGTTTGTTTTGAAGACGCCGCGGTTTGTGCGCGACTTCCGAAGCGTGATCGCAATGCGACGCAAATTGGCAAAGGCCAATGCGCGATTGGAAGCGGTCATGGACTCCACCTCGGATGGAATCATTAAAGTTCGTTATGACTGGACCGTGGCCTACGGCAACCGGGCGGCGAGGGAGTTACCCGATCTGATCTTGGACAGGAGCGTCTGGGATTGTTTTCCCGGCATGCGCTCTACTCCGGCGGAGCAACACCTGCATACTGCGATGAGCGAACGCGTGACGTTGGAATATGAAAACTACTATGCGCCGTACGACCGGTGGTTCAAGACGCAAGTCTCGCCCATGGAGGGTGGCATCAGCATCTTCTTCTCGGACATGACACATACAAAAAAGCTTGAGCAGGAGCTGGAGAAAGAGCGTTGGCTGCGTGAAAAGAGGATTCAGGCGCTGAGCCATATGGCGGGTGGTCTGGCGCATGAGATCAGCAATCCGCTGGCGATCATCCATGGTCGTGCGTCCAATCTTCAGGATCTCGCAAACGCAAATGAAACTGTTCCGGCAAGCGATGTGAGGATCGCCTCTGAGAGCATTCTGCGTACATCCGATCGGGCAATCCGGATTCTGCGAGGTCTCCGCGGCTTCGGAAAGGATGCTGCCCAGGATGCCATGGAGCTGGCCTCTCTCTACGAGATTGTGGATGAGTGCGTGGAGCTGCAGGAGACTCGTTTCGCGCGACACAACGTCGCCCTAAGGCTCAACCTGCCGGACGGTCTTCCTTATATTCATTGCCGTGAGGTTCAGATCGGCCAGATTTTGACCAATCTACTGAATAACGCGTTCGATGCAGTGGCGCGAACGGAACTGGGAGAGCACTGGATCGCGATTACAGTATCCAGCGAGGAACAGCAGATCATCATCGATGTGATGAACAGCGGCATAGGCATTCCAGAGAATGTAAGAGAACACCTGATGGAACCGTTCTTTACGACTAAAGGTGAGCACCTTGGGACGGGCGTCGGGCTAAGTCTATCGCGAGCGATTGCCGAAGACCACGGGGGAACACTGGCTCTGCTCGACGAGGGCGAGCATACCTGCTTCCGTCTTTCGCTTCCGGTGAATGTGCAGCTAGAGGCTGCTCGAGTTATAGCCTGACCGCGTTGGTGCGGCGAGCGTGTCAAAGCAGAGGAGAGATGAGTGGAAAAGCAAGAAGAGATCACGATTCTAGTCGTGGATGACGAACCCGCTCTCCGAGAGATCTTCAGTGGATGGGTGGAGTCACTGCACTGTGGCAAGGTACTGACAGCGAGTG
>JAHFTZ010000219.1 GCA_023265355.1 Terriglobus sp. | reverse complement strand
TGTTCCTCATCGTTCTCACTTCTGATAGCACAAAAGGTCTGTAAACACTGCGAAATGTCGCATTCTCTTCATTGGCAGAGGACGTGCTTATACCCTCAGTATGAACAGCGGATTCTATGCAGCATGCACGGCGCTCGTCTCCCGTACCGAGGCGCTCGAAACCATCGCCAACAACCTGGCGAATGTCAGTACAGCGGGCTTTCGCGGACGGCACAACGTCTTCAGCTCTATCCTCGCTGCGAAGAACAATCCCCAACTCTCCGTGCTTAACCAGGACGCCAACGACTACGGCGTACTCAGCGGCACGCGGCTCGACACCACGCAAGGTTCACTTCAGCGCACGGACAACGATCTCGATGTCGCCATTGAAGGCCCGGGCCTTCTTACCGTGCAGACCGCGAACGGACCGGTCTACAGCCGTGGCGGCAACCTGCACGTCTCACCGCAGGGCCAGCTGGTTACTTCAGCAGGCGATCCAGTTCTTGGCGACAGAGGTCCAATCAACATCATTGGCGCACCCGTATCCATCAGCGCCGATGGCACCATCTCCACGAACGGCGCCATCACCGGACGTTTCAAGCTCGTGGAATTTCCTGCTTCGGTCAATCTGCAGAGCAATGGTGGAAACTACTTCACCGTGCCCGCAGGCACCACTCCAACGACATCCCCGAGTTCACTAGTGCACCAGGGAATGATCGAATCTTCCAACGTCAATCCCGTCACCAGCGTGGTGGAACTGATCACCGCACAGCGCGAAGTAGAGACCATGCGCCGTGTACTGACGATGTTCAACGCCGAGATGGACAAGACCGCAGCGCAGGAACTCCCGCACGTCGGATAACCGCCCTCCCAGGCTTTTGCAGGTTTGAAAGGATCTTATGTTTCGCGCACTCTATACGGCAGCAAGCGGTATGACCGCACAGCAATTGAACCTCGATAACATCGCGAACAATCTCGCGAACGCCAGCACCACCGGCTTCCAACAGCGTCGCCTTCAGTTCACCGACCTGCTCTATCAAAGCGAGATCATGCCAGGCTCCGCGGCAACACAGCAGACCACCGTCTCCGCCGGTCTGCAGATCGGCCTCGGCACGCGTCCCGGACAGACCGAAATTATCCAGACGCAGGGAGCCTTTGCCAGCACCGGCAATCCCCTCGACATGGCAATCCAGGGAGCGGGCTTCTTTCAGGTTCTTCTGCCCAGCGGACAGACCGGCTACACGCGCGATGGTTCTTTCCATCCCGATGCGCAGGGCCTTCTCGTCACCGCTGCGGGCAATGCTCTGCAGCCCGCCGTCACGATCCCGGCCGACGCGCTCAGTGTCTCCATCGGCAGCTACGGTACCGTGACGGTCACGCAGCCCGGACAGACCGCGGCAACCCAGGTCGGAAGCATCCAGACCGCAGCCTTCGTCAACCCCGGCGGCCTTAACAGCGTGGGCAATAATACCTATCTTGCAACGACCGCATCTGGGCAGCCCGTCATCGGAAACCCCGGTGGCTCGGAAGGTCTTGGCGCCATTCAACAGGGCATGCTCGAGCAATCGAACGTCAGCGTCGTCGATCAGTTCGTGCAGATGATCCTCGCGCAGCGCTCCTACGAATCCAACTCTCGCGTCGTCAAGGCCGCGGATGAGATGTTGCAGCAATTGAACCAGCTCGCGCAGTAAACAGGAGAGCAGTATGAAGTGGGTCGCGTTCGCTTTTCTCATCACCGCACACGTGCATTGCAGCGCGCAGAAAGAAGCGCCTCAGCGTTTCGCTGTGACTGTGCTCGACGTAGGTCGCGCCCTGCGTCACAGCGGCATGACCGTCGCCGACGATCAGATCTTGCTGCCCGCGAGCATCGTCTCCAGCAGTTCAGGGCCGCTTCTCGACGTGGACTCTGTCGAGCCTCTGCGTGGCGGTCTGCGCTCGAAGATCAAACTCGTATGTCACTCGCCCAAACTCTGCGTTCCCTTCTATGCCATCGCAGATCTACCGCAGGGAAGCAGATTCCAGGCCGCATCGCTTGCGTCAGCACTGCCACCTTCCATGCGCGCCGGAAGCAAAGCGACCCTGCTCGTCGATACCGGTGACATGCACATTCAGGTTCCTGTGATCTGCCTTCAAAACGGCGTCATCGGTGCAAGCATCCACGTCGTCAGCCCGGATCGCAAACAGAACTACACAGCCACGATCGTCAGCAGCACGCTCCTGAGAGGAAGCCTCTAGTCATGCGCGATCTTCATAAATTTGTCGTGCTCACGCTGTGTTCCTGCTCCGCTCTTGCGGTGGCCGGGAAGCCGCGCCCCAAAACGCCGGAGGAAGTTCGCGCAGAGTACATCTCGCGATTCCAGCAGGCCGCCACGCACGAGGACGAACCGACGACAGGCAGTCTCTGGACCTCATCGAGCAGCCTCGGCAGTTTTTCCGAAGACTATAAGGCACGCCGCCTGCATGACACCATCACGATTCGGATCTCTGTTCAGACCACCGCCGCACAGTCCTCCTCCGTCGACCAGGGTCGTGCCTTTACAGCAAACTCCAGCGTCACCGGAGTTCTTGGACACACACCGACCGTGACCAATCCCATTCTTGCGGCCCAATCCTCAAATACGCTCAAGGGCAAAGGCGCCACCGCATCCAACACCACCTTCGCCACCAGCCTCACCGGACAGGTCATCGCAGTCCTTCCCAACGGCAACCTTGTCGTCGAAGCGCAGCGCCAGATCTATATGAACAACCAGCACGAAAATATCACGCTGCGCGGCATGCTGCGGCCCGGCGATATCGGCCCGGGCAATGTTGTTCCCTCCTCCGCGCTATCCAACCTTGAAATCGAAATGAAGGGCAAGGGCATCATCTCCGACGGCGTGCGTCCTCCGAACTTCCTCTCCAGGGCGATCCTGTGGCTGGTCGGATTTTGAGCCGCCTCACCTATCTCCGCGTCGCACTTGCCTTGTCCTTTCTCCTGTCGGCCGTCACGTTTGCCGCACCCGCTACGGACAACGAGCACAAGGTCAAGCTGCGCGACATCACACAGATTCAAGGCGTGCGTGGCAACCAACTCGTTGGCTACGGTCTCGTCATCGGCCTGAACCGCACCGGGGACACCCAGCAGACCTTCTTCACCGTGCAAACATTAGCCAACACGTTGCAACGTCTCGGCGTGCAGATCGCACCCGGAACCGTCGTCGTCAAGAACGTGGCTGCAGTCTTTGTCACGGCTAACCTTCCTGCTTTTTCGCGCCCTGGCATGGACATCGATGTCACGATTGCTTCGGTGGGTGACGCCAAGAGCCTCGATGGGGGCGTTCTGCTTCTCACCGCTTTGCACGCCGCCAATGGTGCCGTCTACGCCGAGGCCCAGGGTCCAATCACCATCGGCGGCTACACCGAAGGAATCCCCGGCAACTCCAAGGCGGTCAACCATCCGACGGTGGGTCGCATCTCCGCCGGCGCCATTGTCGAACGCGAAGCCGCCGTGGATCTGACGACTTTTCGCACCGTTTCTTTCCTTCTGCGAAATCCGGATTTCACCGCTTCCTACGACGCCGCCCAAATAATCAATAAGGAGTTCGGGCGTCCCATCGCCACCTCCGTCGACAGTCGCCGCATCGACGTCAACGTTGCGCAAAGCGGCGAACCTTCGGTCCCCACGCTCATCTCGCGGATCCAGAATCTCAGCATCACGTCGCAGACTCCGGCCAAGGTCATCGTCAACGAACGCACCGGCACCATCGTGATGGGAGGCGACGTCAAGCTCTCGCCCGTCTCCGTCATCCACGGCAGCCTCATCATCGAAGTGGCGACGACGCAGCTCGTCTCTCAACCTGCTCCCTTCTCCAACGGCCAGACAGAGACCATCACCCAGACCAAGCTCTCCATCACCGACCCTCCCGCCAAGTCCATCCAGATGAAGGCCGGCGCAAACGTGGAAGAACTCATCAAGGGCCTGCACGCCATCGGCGCCACGGCCCACGACATCATCGCCATTCTGCAAGCCATCAAATCAGCAGGCGGCCTGCAAGCCTACCTGGAGGTCATCTAATGTCCCCTTCGTTCTCCGACGTCCACAGTGTTTCTATCGATCCTTACAACAGCAAAGCCAACCAGATGCTGCACAAAACCGAAACGCCCAAAGAGCAGGACGCCAAGATCGACAAGTCTGCCAAAGACTTCGAGTCTCTTCTGCTGAGCAGCTGGCTGCAGCAGGCACAGCAAAGCTTCGCCACGGTCCCGGGCGGCGATTCGGAAGCGGATGCCGATCCGGGCAAAGAGCAGATGCAGGGCTTCGCCATGCAGTCGCTCGGTACCGCTCTCACCGCCGCCGGTGGCCTGGGCATCGCCGATTCCATCGCGAAACTGCTTCACAAATCTTCAGATAAACCTGCTCCGGCCCCACTGCAAACGTTGCCCGCATTGGGTTTAGCCCGCTGACTCCTGATTTCCTGAATTTATTTACACCGAGCGATTAGAACTTTATGAGAGATATGCCGATAGGGTCATATCGCTATTCAGGAGCAATCCCATGATCAAACTTGAACTCAATACCGTCAGCAACAGCCAGCCGCTCGAAAAGACCACCAAGAGCTCGTCCAGCGCTGTTTCCACCACGACGGCCAATCCAGCATCCGAGGATCGCACCACCTTTCACTCTGACGCCAAGACGGTTCAGTCTTTCGTCAGCCAGGCTCTCGCTACTCCGGATGTGCGTCAGGAAAAGATCGACGCGCTCAAGCAGTCCATCAGCGACGGCAGTTACAAATTCGACGCGAACAAAGTGGCCGATGCCATGATCGCAGATCACAAAGAGTCCTAAGCCCGCGAAGCGGGTAGCACGCTGCAAAGGAAGGGTCCACCGCATGAGTCCGCAGGCCAGCCAGCCCATCGCCGATCACTCCAGCCTCTATCTTCAGCAACTGGAGGAACTCATCGCCGAGATGAGCGTGGGGATGGAAGCCATCGCGACGAACTCTCTTGAGGCGCTCAGGGAGAGTGTTGCAAAGCAGGAAACCCTTTGCTCGAGCCTCGCGGC
>JAHFTZ010000218.1 GCA_023265355.1 Terriglobus sp. | reverse complement strand
CGTGGTGGCCGAAGAGATCGTTGATGCGCTTGAAGTGATCGAGATCGAGGATCAGGAGCGAGAACGGGGCTCCTGTGCGCATGCTCTTGGCCACTTCGCGATCGCACCACTCCAGGAAGGCGCGGCGGTTGTAGATGCGTGTGAGGGGGTCTGTGCTGGCGAGATGCTCCAGCCTGTGGGCAAGCTGGGCCGTGGTGAGCCAGAAGAAGCCGAAGGCGAGACCAAGCGCGGCGAGGATGAAGAGAACGTAGACCGCGCTGGAATAGATGTAGAAGCCGAAGGTTGGCTTGACCATGCGGAGGAAGGACAAGGCTCCGCGTATAAGGTTCAGAACGCAGAAGCCAGCCAGAAGGACGATGTTGAACCATATCGGGGCGAGGATGCCCGCCTTGGGCTGGCGCACGAGGAAGTATGCCGTCTGTGCGAGTTGCGCGGCGATCAGAACGCTGATGATCAGGATGCGAAACTGCCCGCTGGGAATCAGGTGGACGGCGATGAAGTAGGCGGCGACTTCGACTGACAGCAGAATGAGGCCGAAGCGAGGAAGAAGCGAGGGCGCGTCCAGCAGCTCCGTAAAGGAGACATGGAGAAGGACGAAGGAGAGGAGGATGAGACCGTCCGCACCGAGAAAGGTCAGGATGTCAGGAAGCTTGTCGGAGAGTCCCAACAGCAGGGCTCCCGCTCCGCCGGTGGCAAAAGCCCCGCCCAGCCAGCCGAGGCCGAGCAGGTGACGGTTGCTCCAGCGCACGGCCATGAGCGACGTGCTGCCTGCCGAGAGGATGATGCAACCTACGATAAGGATAAAAGTGGTGCTCATGGGAGGGAGATGGGGTTCGCTCGTTTCAGGACGAGAGATAGTTTGATTTTCAATTAGTTTTGATAGTAGCCCCGTGCAGAGAGTGTTCAGTGTGTTCAGATCTGCAATAGTGTCCCGTTTCGGGAGCATGGGGCCAAGGAGAAGGTAAATGTTTCATAGTTCCCGCTTGGTTGTTTGGATGCTGCTTGCTGTTCCCACGCTCTATGCGCAGGTCGCAAAAGATACACCAAAGAGTTACCAATGTTTTCGGGCAGAGAAGCCGCTGGTCATCGATGGGAAGCTCGACGACAAGGCCTGGAAGAAGGCAGAGTGGACGACGGAGTTCGTGGACATTGAGGGTTCGGCGAAGCCGCTGCCGAAGTTCAAGACGCGCGCGAAGATGCTTTGGGACGACCAGTATCTCTATATTGCGGCGGAGCTGGAGGAGCCTGATGTGAAGGCGACGCTGACCCAGCATGACTCGGTGATCTTCCACGACAACGACTTTGAGGTGTTTCTGAAGCCGCTGGCGACCGAGAAGGGATACTTCGAGTTTGAGATCAACGCTCTGAACACGGGTTGGGACCTCTTCCTGAACAAGCCGTATCTGGAGCAGGGAAAGGCGGATAACAGCTGGGAGATGCCAGGGTTGAAGACCGCCGTCCAGGTGCAGGGGACGCTGAATCATCCCGGCGACAAGGACAAGGGATGGACGGTGGAGATTGCGATGCCGTGGAGTGCGTTTACCAGCCGTCTGCCCGTGACGCCTCCCGTGGCGGGGTCAGAGTGGAGGGTGAACTTCAGCCGCGTGGAGTGGACGGCGGGTAAACCGAAGGAGGACAACTGGGTGTGGTCGCCGCAGGGGGTCATCAATATGCACGTGCCTACGCAGTGGGGGTATCTGAAGTTTGTGGGGAGGCGGTAGCAAACTTTTCGAACGCGCATGTCATCTTAATGTAGGAAATCAGGCGTAACGGTCCCGTACGTTGTGGTCCGAAGCTAATCACAACTGGCCCGTGGAGGAGCTTCCCTCCGGTACTTGACGTCACCAAGACGTTCTTCCCAGTGCAGGAACTTCTCTGCGGAAGAGTTTTTACTGTGTCGATGAAGAACCAGACCGAGCAGGAGCGCTGGCAGGAACTGGAAGAGGCCCTGCAGAGGAGCGAACGCCTTGCCGCAGCTGGACAGTACTCTGCCGCCATTATGCACGAGATCAATAACCCCTTGGAGACCATCTCCAACCTGGCTTATCTGGCCAAGGCGGAGGCGGACGATGCCGCCAAGGTACGCGAGTATCTAGCGCAGCTGGAAGCAGAGCTCGCCAACGTGATTCGCATCGCCAAGCAGACGCTGGGCTTTTATGGCCCAGCCGAAGCCCTCCGTCCGGTGAATCTGGCGGAGGTGGCGGAGTCCGCGCTGGTGGTCCATGGACGAAGGCTTTCTGCGAAGCAGGTAACGCTTGTGAAGCGCCTGGTCGATCAGGCAACGGTGAAGATTCATCCCGGTGAGATGCTGCAGGTGCTTTCGAACCTGATTGCGAACGCCGTGGATGCCCTTCCAGAGAAGGGCACGCTGGCGATCCGTCTCAGGAAGTGCAGGAACGAGGTTCACCTGATGATCGTGGACGATGGACACGGGATTCCCGCGCCGCTGATCGACAAGGTCTTCGATCCGTTTTTTACGACGAAGAAGGAACAAGGGACGGGCCTGGGGCTGGCGCTGTCCAAGGCAATTGTCGAACGGCACAAGGGCAGGATTCGCACACGCAGCAGCGTGAGCAAGGGACGATCCGGGACGGCATTTCGGATCTCGCTACCACTGCATGACGCTGTGTAGAGGTTTTGCAGGCCTTTTTCGTTGTGAGTCGAAATTCGGTTCGCGCTTTGCGCGAATACCCACACATGCGCGATGAAACTGCGCATGTATGAGGCACCCATTTGCGGTGCTCCCGTTACAAGACCAGGAGAAGGATCTTGCCGGGGACGTGTTCTTTTTCCAGGGCGATGTGCGCTTCTGTGGCTTCGGTGAGGGAGATCATGCGGTCGATGGGGAGGATGAATTTGCCGTCGCGGAGGTCTTCGGCGAACTCGCGGACTTTGGCGGAGTCCGGTTGAGACGTGATGTGGTTGAGTTCGATGGTGGGGTTGAGCGTCCGGTCCGGCTGTGGCGTGACGACCGTTCCGAAGACTCCGCCCTGTTTCACGTGGGTCATGAGGAGGTCCGCCGTGTCTCCACCAACGGTGTCAGCTACGGCGTCGACGAGGCCGAGCTTTGCGAGCGCCTGTGGATCGTCCAGGGCGAGAATCGCATCTGCGCCGAGTTCTTTGGCGGCTTCGAGGGAGTGCTTGCGGACACCGGCGATGACCTGTGCGCCCAGTTTCTTCGCAGTGTGAATGGCGGCGCGGCCTACGCTGCCGAGCGCTCCGGTGATGAGGACGGTCTGTCCGGATTTCACCTTGGCCGCTTTGCGGATGAGTTGGTCGCCGGTGAGAGCCACAAGGGGAAGAGCGGCGGCCTGGACGAGATCGAGGCCTTCGGGAACATGGGTGACTTCTGGTGCCTGGGCGACGACGAGTTCGGCGTAGGTGTGGCGGGTGAGCGCCATGACGCGGTCGCCGACGGCGACTCCGCTGACCTCGCTGCCGATGGCGCGGACGATGCCGGAGACGTCGCGGCCAAGGATGGCGGGGAAAGAGACGGGGAAGCGGGCCTGCGCGCTGCCGTTGCGGATCTTGTAGTCGATCGGGTTCACGCTGGCGGCGGTGGTGGCGATGAGAATCTCATGCGGAGCGATCTCGGGGTCGGGGGCGTCCGTGACGTACTTCAGTTTTTCAGGGCCGCCAAATTCGTAGAGCAGAACTGCCTTCATCGTATGTCTCCCATCCGTTGGATGCAGGGGAAGAGGCTCAGGTGTATTTTCGCCAGGCCTCGTCGGGATCTTCGGCGAGGCGCTTGAGGAGTTGAAAGCGTGCGCGAAGGAGACGCTGCACGTGCTGTTCGATGAGATGTTTTGCAACGAGAGCGCCAAGCGCACCGAAGGGCAGGGCGAAGTGGACTTCATCGCGGAGCACCGTGCCTTCCATCGTCTCCGTAAAGTAGTGGTCGTGATGGAAGTGGGCGAAGCGGCCAGCCTCCTGACTGTCCTGAAAGAAGTGCGGAGGATCGAAGGCGGTGATGAGGGTGTCGTGTTTCTGGGGAAGGCCGAAGAGCCAGCCCGACCAGTGGACGCGGCTGCCTGCGGAGATGTGGCCGGTGGCGGGTGTGGGTTTGAAGCCGAGGGTCTGCTGCACCAGCTCGACGTTGGTGGAGAGAGAAAAGACGCGATCGATGGGGGAGCGGATGAGGATACTGTCCTGAAGAATCGTTTCGCGCATGAAGATGGGATGCGCGATATCCTGTGCGGGCGCGAAAGGTGAGGTGTTGGATGTTTCGATTGTTCATGGGACTGTTTTTGTCGGTTGCTGTTTCCGCTGTGGCGCAGGAACCGGTACGTGTGGCTGTGGTGGGCCTGGAGCATGGGCATGCGGGTGGGGTCTTTACCAATATTGAGAAGAACCATGATGTGAAGCTGGTGGCGATTGTGGAGGCGGACAAGCCCCTGCGCGAGAAGTATGCGACGCGGTTCCATCTGGATGCGAGCCTTTTCTACGACGACATGGACGCGATGTTTGCGAAGACCAAGCCGGAGGTGGTGCTGGCCTACAACGCAGTACAGAAGCATCGCGAGGTGGTGGTGAAGGCAGCGGAGCATGGCGTCTCCGCGATGGTGGAGAAGCCGCTGGCGACGACGCTGGAAGATGCCGAGGCGATGCGTGCGGCGGCGGTGAAGAACCACACGCAGCTTCTGGTGAACTACGAGACGACCTGGTATGCCAGCAACACAGAGGTGCTGAAGCAGGTAGCCGATGGCAAGCTGGGCAATGTGCGCAAAGTGGTTGTCCATGATGGGCATGAGGGACCGATTGAGATTCACGTGGGACCGGAGTTCGCGAAGTGGCTGACGGATCCGATTGGCAATGGCGCGGGCGCGATGTTCGACTTCGGCTGCTATGGCGCCGATATGGCCACGGTGATGATGCACGGGCAGGCGCCGATCAGCGTGACGGCAGTGGCGCAGACGAACAAGCCCGAGGTCTATCCGAAGGTGGATGATGATGCGGTGATCATTCTGAAGTACAAGGGATCGAACGTGGTGCTGATGCCGAGCTGGGACTGGTCCTTTGCGCGGAAGGATATGGAGGTCTATG
>JAHFTZ010000217.1 GCA_023265355.1 Terriglobus sp. | reverse complement strand
TCGCCACATTCATTCAGCGCCTCCAACCGGTGTTCATACTGATGCAACAGGTCTTCGTAGGCATGCTGCATCTGCTCCCCCTTGTCGGAGTGCGGCTGGTGAAGATAGGCGATTGCGGCCCGCAGCACAATGCGGCGCGCATCCCCCTCCTCGCAATCCACACCCTGGTCGCTCAACCCCAGCGCCTTGATGAGTGGAGGCAGCGTAAGTCCCTGGACTACCAGCGTTACAAGGATGACGGCGAACGTTAGAAAGACGATCAGGTTGCGCGCGGCGAAGGGCTGTCCATCTCCCATGACATACGGTAAAGAACTGGCCGCGGCCAGCGCCACCACACCACGCATTCCCGTCCAGCCTATGACGAAGACCTGCGCCGCAGGGGGTGCCTCACCCTCCCGATTCAGCAGCTTGGGAAGGATCTTCCTCGAAAACCAGGCCCCGGGAAAGACCCAGACCATCCGTGCCGCGATCAGAATCGCAGAGAACGCCGCACCATAGCCCACCAGTGCAAGATGGCTGTATCCGCGAATACCCGCCATCACATAAGGAAGCTGCAGACCGATGAGCAGAAACACGAGGCCATTCAGCAGGAAGGTCAGTGCGCTCCATACGGAGACCACTTGCAGGCGAGTATCGGGAGAAAAATACTCCGTGCTCTTGCGCGCCATGTAGAGACCGCAGGCGACTACCGCAATCACGCCCGAAGCCCTGACCGACTCCCCTGCCAGATAAGCGGCATACGGCACAATCACGGAGATGGCGATCTCAACGGGACCATCGTCCACCCAGCGCTCGAACCACGACACCACCACCGCAATTACTAAACCCACGAGCACGCCACCGCCCAGGAGCCAAAGCAGACGGAGAATGCCCTGCGTGACCGTGGGCGGCTGCCCGCGCAGCAACATATCTATACCAAACTCGAGGGCGAGCAGGCCCGTGGCGTCATTAACCAGGCTCTCGCCCTCCAGAATGTCCACAATGCGTCGAGGCAAGCCGAGCCGCCGTGCGATCGACGTCGCCGCCACCGCGTCTGTAGGAGAGACAATCGCTCCAAGCAGAAAGCCGGCCTTCCAATCCAGCTCCGGGATAAACCGGTCAGCCGTCTCCGCAACCACCCAAACGGTGAACGCTACCAGCCCGATCGCCAGCATCGAAATCGAAGCAATATTCTGGCGAAACTCACGCCACGAAGTCTGCCACGCGGCAGCGAACAGCAACGGTGGAAGAAAAACGAGAAACACAACGTCGGGAGCCAGCGGGAAACGCGGCACACCCGGAATAAAACTGACCACCAGGCCCGCGATCACGAGCACGATCGTGTACGACACGTTCAGTCTGCGCGCAAAGCCGGCGATGATCACCATCATGGCCAGGAGCCCTAGCAGCAAACCCTGCACCGACTCCACATGAAACCCTTCCGCCATGGCACTCACCCCCCTTATCCCGGGTCTATCTTCCAACGAATCTTTGTGTATAGGTCTATGTACACTGTTGCACACCCCTAAGCCAAGCCATGACGCTCTTCGGAGACGACGCAACTGGCAGCCTGGGGCGCTGGCAAAAAAGCGTGTTCTGCCTAAGCAGTACGCTAGACTTACTCTGCAATGAGTACCTCCACTCCAACCTCATCCGTTCCTCCTTGGCAACCGCCTTCGCGTCCGTTTTCGCGCACGGCGTCGCTGCTCCGCCGCATTGTTTTTGTCCTCGTTGGTCTGATTCTTTTGGTCGCCGCCTGCGTCTTCGGGGCGCGTCTGTGGTTCTCCCACGCGCTACACGCGTCGCTCCCGGTGGTGGAAGGCTCCCTCCCGGTCAGAGGTCTCAGCGCCTCCGTACGCGTCGAACGGAATGAGCACGGCATCCCGCACATCACGGCGTCCACGATGGACGACCTCATCTTCGCGCAGGGTTTTACCGCCGCGCAGGACCGCCTCTGGCAGATGGATGTTCTCCGCCGCCACGGCGCAGGCGAACTCGCGGAGATCTTCGGTAGCGCCCTCATCCCGCATGACCGTCTGCAGCGTTACCTCCAGATCCGTGCCGCCGCAGATCGCGCCGTCGCCAACCTCGATCCAGCCGAGCATCACTGGCTGGACACGTACGCGCGCGGCGTCAACGCGCTCATCGAATCGCAGGCAGGGAACCTCCCCGTCGAGTTCCGCGTCCTTGGCTACAAGCCTGCCCCGTGGACAGCACGCGACTCCCTGCTGATCGCCCTCGTCATGGCACAGGACCTCAGCACACGCTTTCCCGACAAGCTGAACCGCGAAGCCGTCATGGCCCGGCTCTCGCCCGAACTGCAGGCCGATCTCTATCCCGTAGGGTCGTGGCGCGATCATCCACCAGCCGAGGGAAGGCCCGATCTCACCCTCCCCAAGGATTTCGTAGAGATCCCCCTCGACGCCTCACAGATCTCGTCGCTGCGCAGCCCCGAGCACACACACGAGCTGGCTGAGGTCGAATCCATCCTCGCGCCCTTCGTCTCCCGCTACCGTTGCGAAGACTGCACCGCCGGTTCCAACAACTGGGTTGTCGCCGGTGCGCACACCGCCTCCGGTCATCCCTTGCTCGCAAACGATATGCACCTCGCACTCGGCATCCCCGGCATCTGGTACGAGGCCGATCTCGAAGCTCCGAACTTCCACGCCACAGGGGTTTCCCTTCCCGGTGTCCCCTTCATCATCGTCGGCCACAACCAGCACATCGCCTGGGGCTTCACCAACAGCGGAGCGGACGTGCAGGACCTCTACGTCGAAACCGTGGACCACGACCGCTATAAGACGCCCGACGGCACATGGCTCCCGCTGGAACACGCTCATGAACTCATCCAGGTCGCTCACGGTAGCAACGTCGATCTCGACATCACGCTCACACGGCACGGCAACGTCTCCACGCCCATCCTCTCGCCGCTCTATCCCAAGGAGACGCGCCAGATCTCTCTGCGCTGGAACGTCTACGATCCAACGGTCGTCCGTTCTCCGTTTGCGCTCGTGAACTCCGCGCAGAACTGGTCTGAGTTTCTCGATGCCTTCCGCAACTTTGGCGCGCCGTCTCAGAGCGTTGTCTATGCGGACGACCAAGGCCACATCGGATACCACCTCCTCGGCAAGATCCCTCTGCGCGGTGAAGCCACCCACGCCAGCGGCCTGTCGCCCGTTCCCGTTGCCTCCGGCACCTACGAGTGGAGCGGCTACATTCCCTTCGATATGCTTCCCCAGGTCTTCGACCCTCCGGGAGGCATCCTCGCCACTGCCAACTCGCGCATCACCGACGAAAACTATCCCTTCGCGATCTCTCTGGACTGGGGCATACCCTACCGCAACGAACGTATCTGGAAGGTGCTTGCGTCGAAGCAGAAGATGACCCTCGACGACATGTCCGCCCTGCAGAACGATACCTTCTCCGCGCTCGACCAGACCATCGCGCATCGACTGGCCTACGCGATCGATCACTCGAAAGCGCCCTCAAAGCGTCTTCGCCAGGCGGCGGATCTTCTGCGCTCCTGGGACGGAAACGTCACCATCGAGTCTCCCGCACCGGCCATCGTGGCCGCTACGAAAGACGCTCTCTGGCCCATGCTCCTCGAACCTCATCTCGGAGACGCCGCCAAGCTCTACACCTGGGGAGAAAAAAGCTTCGTGCTGGAAGAGCTGATCGCGCGAACCCCAGCACAGTGGCTTCCCGCAAACAAATCCGACTGGAACGAGCTTCTTGCCTCCGCACTCGATAAGGGCCTCAACCAGGCCAGTGCTCCCTCAAATCTGGAGAAGTGGCACTGGGGCGATCAGAACCGTCTCGCAGAAAATCATCCCATCTTCGGCAAGAGTGCATGGATGCGACCTATCGTAGGCCGTAACACGGGAGCACCATCACTCCCGCTCGCGGGAGACATCTCAGCAGTGCGTTCCGTCACCACCGACCATGGTCCCTCGCAGCGCTTCACGGTCGATCCCTACGATCCGGAACACGCCACGATGGTGATTCCGTATGGCCAGTCCGGCAACCCCGCAAGCCCCTGGTACATGGACCAGTTTCCTTCCTGGTACAGCGGCCGTCCTTTACCGCTGCCCTTCTCCTCAAATGGCGCAGGCTCCCACCTGCTCACACTCACTCCCAAATGAAGCCGCTCTCCGCCATAACGGATGAGAGGGAGCACCGCCTGCTTCTGCCGCTCGCGGCGTTGCTGGCGGTGCTCCCTCTCATCCTCGGCGGAGCCTCCTGCGGTCATGACTTCCCCTTCCACCTCGGCAACTGGATGGAGGCGCAGCACCAATGGACCCAGGGCGTCCTCTTACCTCGATGGGACTTCGCCGCCGCTTGGAACGCAGGCGAACCGCGCTTCCTCTTCTACCCTCCGCTCACGTGGATGCTCGGCGCGGCACTCGGCTCATTGCTTCCGTGGAGCGTCGTTCCCATCGTCTTTACATGGATCGCCCTGGCCCTCAGCGGTCTCACCCTCTATCGCCTCGCGCGCGCATATACAAGCTCCAACGCCGCCCTCATCGCTGCCTGCGTCTACCTGGCGAATCCGTACATGCTCTTCGTCGCCTATGAACGCGCTGCCTTCGCGGAACTTCTTGCCGCTGCGTGGATGCCCCTGCTCCTCTCCGAAGCGCTCCGGCCCCGCATCCGCATCGTTCCCCTCGGCGTCGCGATTGCTCTGCTGTGGCTCACGAATGCTCCAGCCGCTGTCGTCGGCTGCTACTCTCTGGCGCTCATCGTTCTTCTGCGCCTCTTCTTTGAAAGAAAAGACGGCATTCGATCTCTAGGGTCACTCGTTCTGCAAAGCAGCGCTGGTACCGCCCTGGGACTCGCTCTGGCGGCCTTCTACATCGTCCCCGCTGCCTACGAACGACGTTACGTGCAGATTCACATGGCCGTCCTCGAAGGCATGCGGCCCTGGGACAACTTCCTCTTCGCACAGAGGGGCGAAGATTCGCACATTGCGGTCCTTCGCCAAGCCTCTCTGGTTGCGCTGGCTGTTTTTGCGGTTGCCCTGCTCTCTGCGGCGTGGATCCTGCGTCGATCACGTTTCACGAAACAGAAGTCAC
>JAHFTZ010000216.1 GCA_023265355.1 Terriglobus sp. | reverse complement strand
GGCGCGCAGTTCGCACGCGTCGCAGTAAACCAACACACCGGCAAAATCCGCGTCACCCATATGGCAGGCGCCTTCGCTGCGGGACGCATCCTCAACCCACGCACGGCGCGCTCCCAGTTTATCGGCGCCATGGTGATGGGCCTCGGTCAAGCGCTCATGGAACAGAGCTGGCTCGACCTCACGCACGGCGCATGGGTGAACGCCAATCTGGGCGAAGCGCACGTTCCCACTAACGCAGACACTCCCGAGATCACCATTCATATGATCGAAGAGGACGACTCGCGCGGCTCGGATCTCGGAGCAAAAGGCATCGGGGAGATCGGCATCACCGGAGTCGCCGCAGCCATCGCCAATGCCGTCTACAACGCCACAGGCAAACGCATCCGCTCAGTCCCCATCACCTTGGACAAAGTTCTGTAGCGTTCAAACAGCAAAAGCAGATTCCTTCGCTTCTTCATCTTCATCGAGCGGAGCTCGAGTTCTACTGCGGCAAAGGCACAACCGTCCCGTCAGCCACCTGCTTATCCAGAATAAGCTGCTCAGCAACGGCGGCCTCGATCTCCGAGTTCACCTCGGCCCCCAACCCCGCAACATAAAACCATGTGAGCAGAATAATCACCGCACCCAACGAGCCATAGGTCACCGAGTAGCTGTCGAACCAATGCAGATACAGACGCAGACCTAACGAACCCAGCACCCAGCCCAGAAGACCGATCGCACTTCCCGGACTGAACCAGTGCCACTTCCGCTTCTGCACATCGGGCGAAAAAAAGTAGAGCAGAGCAAAGATCAGTACCATCAGCAACGTCGCCACGATCCATCCCACCGTCCGCGTAGCAATCGATACCGCAATCGCTCCGACAAACTTGTAGCGCACCAGGTCCGCCCCAATGGACCCGCCCAGCAGGGCTGCCAAAGCGGCCGTGAGCACAAGAGAGACGGCAATGGTCAGGACGATCGCCTCGCCCCGCGCGCGCCAGTAGCTCCGCGTCTCCCGCACCTTGTATACTGCGTTCAGCGTGTCCTGGATCGCGCTCACGCCCACGCTCGCCGACCACAGCGCTGTAAGAAGTCCCAGCGTCACCTTTCGCGTGGAACTGGCCTGCGTGGTCTGGTGAAAGGTATCCATCACGATGCCAAACGCCGCCGGCGGCACCAGCGATGCGATCTTATCCAGCAACTGCACATAGATGTGGGTCGCACTCTTTGCCGCCAGACCCATCAGCGAGGACATTGCGATGAGGGTAGGAAAGAGCGCAAAGAAGAAGTAATACGCCAGTTGCGAGGCCCGGCCGAAGAGGTTGTCCTCATTCACCGCCGTCCACGTGCGCTTGGCAACGACCTTAATCGGAACGCCACGAAGGTCCCACATCCCCTCAAGAGGACTGTGCGACACATACTCCCAGACGCTCCGTTCCGCTGGCGGACAGGACTGCTCAAACACAACCGCACCTCACGCCATGAGATGCAGGCGCAGGAATCCACGGCTACCGCCATTTCATCCAATCTTCAATCATGCCGCGTCCAAACCCTCACATCGTCAGCAAACTTCGCCAGCTCTGGAACATCGTCCGAGAATCGCACCGCCAACCCATCGCAGGAAGGCACCAGCAGCCGCGCCTTGTCTCCGCCGAAGAAGTCGGCGTCACCTTCATCGGTCACTCCTCCTTCCTTATCCAGATCGGGGGAAAGAACGTCCTCGTCGACCCTGTATTTTCCAGGCACCTCATCCTCTTGCGCCGCCAGCGCCATCCTGGCCTCCGCATCCAGGATCTTCCGCCCATTGACGCAGTGCTCCTGACGCACGCGCACATGGACCACCTCAACCTGCCGTCCCTGCGCAAGATCATCCGTCACACCAGGCGCCTCACAGGCCAGGCCCCCCAGGTCATCGTCCCTCGCAACGTCTCCGACCTCGTCGCCAAACTCGGTTTCCGCAAGATCACCGAGCTCGAATGGTGGCAGGAGACGGTCCTCGAGGAGAGCGATGTCACCGTGACCATGACCCCCTGCAAGCACTGGGGAGCCCGGATGTTCTCCGACACCCACCGTCACTTTGGCGGATACGTCCTCGCCACCGCCACCCAGTCCGTCTACCACTCCGGCGACACTGCCTACTTCCCCGGCTTCCACGAGATAGGCCGCCGCCTTCAGCCCCAGACAGCCCTTCTCCCCATCGGCGCGTATTTTCCGGACAGCTACCGCGCCGTCCACACCAGCCCGGAGGAGGCTTTGCAAGCCTTTCAGGATCTCGGATCCGCCGCGACCTTCATCCCCATGCACTTCGGAACCTTCCCTCTGGGTAAGGAGCCGATGGAAGAACCACCCCTCCGTCTGTTGGCCGCAGCAAAGCAAGCGGGCCTCACAGACCAGATTGTGGTCCTTCATGAGGGAGATACGGCGCGTCTTATTGCCGCTCCCGTCATCCAACCTGTATGACTTCGCAACAGAACTCCGCACGTACAGCCCTGGTCGTCGGTGCCACCGGCATCACCGGGCTCTCCCTTACCTCTCATCTCGTACGAAATGGCTGGCAGGTCCTTGGCCTCGCCCGCAAACCCCAGGTCTCCGCCGGCGTGACGCCGATCGCAGCGGACCTTCAAAACCCCGACTCCGTCCGGGCCGCACTCCAAGACAGGAAGATCACAGACATCTTCCTCAACGTCTGGTCGCGCCAGGCCAACGAAGCAGAGAACGTTCGTGTGAACGGAGGCATGCTCCGCAATCTCTTCTCGGCGCTTCCGGACAACTCCGGCCTCCAGCACATCTCTCTCGTCACAGGAACCAAGCAGTACCTCGGCCCCTTTGAAAGCTACGGCCAGACCTCTGCCGAGACGCCCTTCCGAGAAGACACGCCACGCCTGCCCGGCCTGAACTTCTACTACACCCAGGAAGACATCGTCTTTGAAGAAGCGGCGAAGCGCAACGCTACCTGGAACGTCCATCGCCCGCACACGGTCATCGGATACGCGCGCGGCAACGCGATGAATATGGGCACGACGCTCGCCGTCTACGCGACCCTATGCCGCGAAACGGGCGAACCCTTCATCTTCCCCGGTTCGCATCTCCAGTGGAACGCCCTCACCGACGTCACCGACGCACGCATCCTCGCGCAGCATCTCGAATGGGCCGCGCTCACACCCGCAGCGCACAACGAGGCCTTCAACATCGTGAACGGGGACACCTTCCGCTGGCGCTGGCTCTGGCCGCAGATCGCCGCCTACTTCGGCATCGAGCCACAGGGCCCACCGCAGACCACCGCTCCGCTCGACGACCGTATGGAGAAGGCTGCAGGTCTATGGAAGACGATCGCCGCGAAACATAACCTGGCCGAAGACAACATCGATAAGCTCGTCTCCTGGTGGCACACCGACGGCGATCTCGGACGACAACTCGAATGCGTCAACGATATGACGAAGAGCCGCATGCTCGGCTTCACTACCGTCCAACCCACGCCACAATCTTTCTTCGATCTCTTTGATGAGTTGAAGAAAGATGGAACCATCCCCGCATAAATACCAGGGTGAGCGCACGGAGCGCTCACCCCTTCCTCGCGCACCCCCTTTCCTATCTGCTCAAATCAAATCCCCTCAACGGGGATCTACCTTCCTCCCTGCCTCGAAATAAGACCCGCACAGCATATTCGCGTAGAGCATCTCTGTCTTCCGGCAGATATGAGGTTCCGCGCGCGTCGATAACTTAGTTAATCTATTTCCCCCAATATTTTGCTGCTTGATTCCCAGATTAGTACAGAACAAGAATTTGCTGCGCAAGCGCTGGAATAAGTAACTTACGTCCGTGTCTTACCCCTCAAGCAACAGACCCCGGGTAATTCCTTCGGGATGTATGGCGTAAAGGTATGTTTCCTGGCGCCAACATTCTTCGTGCGCGAAGGTGCCGCGCATCCATGCTCTTCATCTGCAAAATTTGAAAGGAAAATGAAATGAAAAATGCATTACTGGCTCTACTGCTCCTGCTTTCGTTGGGAGCGGGCACCATGCGGGCTCAAGATCCGAGCGCATGTCCGACACCGCAACCGACCTCTAAAGGCAATGGGTTGGTCGCTGGTGTGGCCGTAGATGGTGGTGGAACAAGGTATTACTTTCCCGATGCTTTGCTCGGAGGCTTCGATTGCTTCGAACAACTGCAGTCCTGGTTCCCTTCCACGATCTCCTCTACAAACGCGCTTAACCCGAAACATCTGGTTGTGGACATGGCCTATGCCAGTGAGGGCACGGCAACCTTCTTGAATGTAGTCGTGCCTGCCGCCGGCGCATACACTCTGGATTTTCGTTATGCCTTCCAAGAAGGTCTCTTTCCTGGCGTAAAAGACAGGCCGGAAGGGATCACCGTGAACGGGGTTCTTATCACGAATGATATGCACTTCCCGGAAACCGGCGACTTCGAGAGCTACCAGGACGAAACGATCGTGGTGCCTCTTGTGGCCGGACAAAATACAATTCAAATGACCAATATCGCGCAACAAAGCGTCTCCCGCGTGGACTCCATGACGGTCACACCGTTCACCGGTGCTGTCCCGTGCGAGGGCCTGCCGAATGCCATCAGCGGTCTGAATGCCCAGGCAGCCTCTACCACCCAGATCAACCTGAACTGGAACGCGAGTACGGCTCCGATGAACTGCGGTAGCGTTACGTATAGCGTCTATCGCAGCACGACATCCTCATTCACGCCCTCCGGTGCAACCCTCATCGCCAGCTCACTCATCACCCCGCAGTACAGCGACACCAATCCAGTTTGCGATACGACCTACTACTATGCCGTCACTGCCGCGGATCCCAACGGAACCTCGTCGACTTCAAACCAGGTTACCGTCGCAACGAACGAGTGCCCCGCCGTCGGCAACGTGCAGATCAATGCGGGCGGCCCGGAGGTGGATCCCTTCGTTGCAGATATTGATTTTGCAGGTGGAGGCAAACAAAATCACACCAACACCATCGACCTGACCGGAGTCGCCAACCCTGCACCCATGGCGGTCTATCAGAGCGGACACACCGGAAACTTCACTTACACAATCTCCGGCTTCAACCATGGGTCGAGCCACACCATC
>JAHFTZ010000215.1 GCA_023265355.1 Terriglobus sp. | reverse complement strand
CCGCGCGCATTGCGGAGTACTCCGGCTATGCCACCATGATCTTCATGATTGGATGGGCCTCCGGTGGTGTTTTTTTTGGAGTGCTCGGCGACCGGATCGGTCGCGCCAGAACCATGATGTTCACCATCTTTCTCTACGCGATCTTCACCGGCCTCAGTGTCTTCTCCACTAACGTCGGGGATTTCTCCTTCTATCGATTCCTTACGGGCCTTGGCGTTGGAGGCCAGTTTTCTGTCGGTGTCGCACTCGTTGCAGAGACCGTTTCACAACGCGCTCGGCCCTATGCGCTCGGCTGGCTGCAGGCACTCTCTACCGTCGGAAATATGCTCGCCGCTCTGATCGGCATTTACCTCAGTCGACTGCAGGAGTCAGGCACGATCACCAGCGCATGGCGCATCATGTTCATCATCGGCGCTCTTCCTGCATTCCTCTGCATCCCGGTCTTCAAGAAGTTGAAAGAACCCGAAGCATGGCGTCGCGCCAAGGCGGAAAGCCGTGGTGAGCACCTGGGTGGCGTCAGAGAACTCTTTGCCGAACCCCGCTGGCGCAGAAACGCCATCGTCGGTATGTTGCTGGCCTTTGCCGGAGTCGTCGGGCTCTGGGGTATCGGCTTCTTCAGCTTCGATCTCCTACGATCCGTTCTCGACAAAACATCCATGAGCGCCGGTAAAAAATCTCTGTGGGTCGGCATGACGTCGCTGCTTCAGAACGCTGGTGCCTTCTTTGGCGTTTACGCGTTTACGCGTCTCACGGCCATTACAGGACGCAAAATCGCGTTCGCACTCGCCTTCGTTGCCGCGATGGTTACAACAGCCTTTACCTTCTGGAATCTCAGAACCATGACGGATATCTTCTGGATGATTCCACTCATGGGCTTTTCTCAACTCGCCCTCTTCGGCGGATATGCCATCTATCTTCCGGAACTCTTCCCAACGCGTCTACGCAGCACCGGAACCTCGTTTTGCTATAACGTGGGCCGGTTCGTCGCCGCGCTTGGCCCGCTGGCGCTCGGTCTGCTCACAAGCCGCGTCTATGCAGGCAAACCGGAACCGATGCGCTACGCGGGAGTCACCATGTGCCTTGTCTTTCTCATCGGTCTGGCGACGCTACCCTTCGCGCCTGAGACCAAAGGTAAACCCCTGCCCGAAGAGACTCCCGTTCTGGCAGAGGCCTAAACGCAGACCCTAAACGTAATTCTGGCCCTACGGATGCTTCGATCCTGGGGCCAGATTGGGATCGGGCGTACCATCGCTCTTTCCGGGTGCACCTCCCGTCTTCGGGTAGTATCCGCTGCGTGTGCGTACTTCGAGCCGGCTGAAGCCTTTCGCCTTCGCATCCACGTGCACCTGGCGATAGCCACCCAGAGCGGCCGCCTTCGTCGAGCGGTATGAGATCGTGTACTGCTGGCGAATGTCCTGCGCCACCTCGGCGGCGATGCTGTCCACCTCGCTCAGCTTGCGTGGAAAGTACGCCAGTCCACCCGTCTGCGCCGCCAGCGTCTCCAGGACGCGGCGCGCATGGCGGCTTTCACTCTTATTGCTGTCCGGCCCGAAGAGCAGGCCAACGCAGTAGATCACCGGCCCGTCCAGCTCCTGCACACGGCGAATCGCATCCTCCAGGGTCGACCCCGAGGCGTTGTCGTCTCCATCGGTGACGATCAGCAGTACCTGCTTCGGCAGCTTGGCATTCTTCGCCAGATAATCGGCGCTGGCCACCACGGCGTCATATATCGCGGTCCCGCCGCTGGCCTTCACATAGCCGAGGCCGTCTTCCAGCTTCTTCACATCGCTGGTGAAATCCTGGTCGATGAACGCTTCATCGGAAAAATCTACCAGGAACGCCTCGTCCTTCGGATTCGACAGACGGACGAGATCCAGCGACGCCTTGCCCACCGCCTCACGCTTGTCGTACATCGAACCGGAGCTGTCGATCAAAATTCCCAAAGATACCGGCAGATCTTCATGCCGGAAGCTTGCAATCGTCTGGGGAACGCCGTCTTCAAAGACATGGAAGGCGTCCTGGGTCAGCGTCTGCACCGCGCGTCCATTCTCCAGCACGCTGGCGTTCAGACGAACCTCTCCCACCTCGGCACGCAGGGTATAGCGTCCACCCGCAGCCCGCTCCACCGCGCGCGGGCCCTGCGCAGCAGGAGCCGGCGGTGCCGCCTGCACGACGGCGTCGCCATCCGGCGATGGCACCGGGTCGCGGTCCACCGATAACGAAGGCTGTTGCCCCCAAAGACTTGTAGCGAGGAAAAAAACACCCGCCGCACAACTCCACCCTCTACTCCGACGGTGCATAGTACCCCTGGCGATTATGTACAGATAATGGCGGCAGACCTGCTGGCGCATTCATCTTCACCTTCAATTTACGCCAGTTACCGTCATGGCGAAGGTCGGTGGGCTTGAATCCGAGCACATATTCATTCCTCAGCTCGGCGCTGATACGCGCCGCAATATCGCCCAGTTCGTCCGCATCCGTCACACGGAACATCCGCCCGCCCGTCATCTCGCAGATATCCATCAACAGAGCGGGTCCGCTCTTCTCCTCCGGCGTCGCGGCATAGATATCGAAGATGCCGATCGAGTAGATCTGCGTATCGCTCTCGCGGACCGCGCGCCGAAGCTCGCTTTCCACGTACCGGCTGCGATTGTCGCCTCCGTCGGAGATGATCAGCAGCGCCTTGCGCTCATACTTCGCGTCCTTCAGCTTATTCAGGCCCAGGTAGGCCGCGTCGATCAGCGCGGTACGCCGCTCCGGACGCAGCATGACCATACGCGCATCCACATCGTCCACATTGGAGGTGTAATCGACGATCACCGCCGGCCTGTCGTTGAATGCCACCACGAAAAACTCGTCCTGCGGGTTAGAGGTACGCATGAACTCGCTCAGCGCCTTCCGCGCACGCCCAAATTTGGACATCATGCTTCCGCTCAGATCGAAGACTATCCCTATACTCACCGGCGCATCGTCCGTGGAGAAGGTCTTGATCGTCTGCGGCTGGTTGTTCTCGTAAAGATAGAAGTTGTCGCGTTCCAGCCCGGTCACCAGGCGATTTCGGTCGTCCGTCACCGTCAAGGGAACCAGCACCAGGTTCGACTCCACCCGAATCGTCCGTGTCGGGTGCGAAGTTGCGTCCCGCGCCGCATTCGGACCCTCCGTTACCTCGGGTTTGACGGTCGGCTTTGGAGCAGGCTGGGACGTCTGGACGTTCCCAAGGGGGTTCTCCTGGGCGCGGACCGCCGGGCACTCCAACACGAGAAAAGACGCCAGGAACGGAAGCGATAGAGCCGTGAGAGACAGACATCGATGCCGCATAATGACCTTTAAGACGCCGCACGGAACGAAACAGAAGCCTGCTGCGGCCTCGCTCCACCCATCCGCAGCAGTCCTTGCGCACCATGCGCAACCAGCAATCAGAGTCGAAGAGTACACCCCATTTGCAGGATTCCGATAGCAGTTCTGTAAACATCCCGCGCAATGTACTCGCGGCGTTACTCGCGGCCACCTGCGGCAGGGCGATTGTGCTCAGTTCGCTGGCTCTACTAGCCACGACAGCCCTGATTTTCCTGCTCGGGGAGAGGGCTTTTCGTGGCGGTTTCTGCTTTGCGGGGGTTACATCTTGTGAACAAACTCGCCCTCGCCGGGCTGCCTGCGCGTGTCACCTTGCCGGACGCTTCCGCCAGATCTGCGCCGCCTCTACCCTCGCGGCCCCTGAAGGCGTCTCTTCCCGCTGGACACGTACAATCGAGGCAGACCAGAACCTGGAGATCAGACCCACCAGATGCGTATCTACCCCTTCCGCGCCCTTCGTTACGACACGTCCAAAGTTGCCCTCGAGCAGGTTGTAACCCAGCCCTACGACAAGATCTCGCCCGCCATGCAGCAGGCCTACTACGACGCCAGCCCCTACAACCTCATCCGCGTCATCCTCGGCAAAAAGTTCGACACAGACACGGAGGCAGGCCCCAACGTCTACACGCGTGCCGCCGACTCTCTCAAGGAGTGGCGCAAAGAAGCCATCCTGGAAGAAGAGTCCGAGCCTGCCGTCTACGGCTACGCCCAGCGCTACACCGTTCCCGGAACGACCGAGGTGCGCGAGCGCCGCGGCTTCATCTGCCTCGGCCATCTCTACGACTACGCGGAGAAGGTCGTCTATCGCCACGAGCAGACACTCTCCAAGCCAAAGTCCGACCGCCTGAATCTCTTCAAGGCCACACGCACCTACTGCGAACAGATCTACATGCTCTACAGCGATCCGTCCTTCTCCGTGGAAAAGCTCATCTTCGGTAACGCCACCGGTCATGCCACCACGCCACCCGACCAGTCCGTCACGGACGAGTACGGCGTCGTACACATGCTCTGGAAGGTCACGGATCCCCAGATCGTGAACCTCGTCGTCGGTGCCATGGCCGACAAGAAGCTCATCATCGCCGACGGCCATCATCGCTATGAGACATCCACCGCCTACGCCCGCGAGCGTGCCGCGGAACTCGGCGTCAGCGACACGACAAAGAACTGCGAATCGCCCTCCAACCGTGCCGACGAAGGCCACGCCCAGCTGCCCAAGCCGCCCTTCCCCGAAGCCGCGATGATGATGACCCTCGTCAACATGGACGCTCCGGGCATCACCATCCTGCCGACGCATCGTCTCGTCGTCGGGCTCAAGGACTTCTCCGTTGCCGCCTTCCTCGAACGCGCCAAGCCCTACTTTGAGATCTCCAAGCTGGAGACCTCCGCCAAGAGCTCCGGCACGACCGATGAAGAATCCCTCGAAAGCGCGAACGAGCTTCTCGCTCCGCTCAACGCGACCGAGGGCGTAGCCATGATCGCCGCTACCGCAGAGGGAAACTACCTCCTCAAGGCGAACGCCGATGCTATCTCCAAGGCGCTCTCCAACATCAGTGAGAAGCAGCGCCAGCTCGATGTCGTGCAGCTGCACGCGCTCGTCCTCGAACAGCTTCTTGGCCTCACGCAGGAGTCGATCCGCAACCAGGAAAACCTCCGCTATCTGCGCTCCGCCTCCGACGCCGTCGCGAAGGTCGCCAGCGGTGAAGCGAATGTGGCTTTCCTGAT
>JAHFTZ010000214.1 GCA_023265355.1 Terriglobus sp. | reverse complement strand
CGAGCGCTCTGCGTCTCCTGCAGACGTCCGCGTTCGATCATCACACCGCGCCGCAGCTGGTCTATAGCCTGCTCACTCGGCTGCCCCGCCACCTTCACAAGATAAGTCTTTTCGACTGAGTTCGATGCCTTGGAGAGCGCATTCGCCAACTCGCCGTCGTTCGTCATCAGCAACAGACCCTCGGAGTTGTAATCGAGCCGTCCCACCGGGTACAGCCGGACATCCGGCATCTTTCCGTCCTTGACCAGCAGATCGACGATCGTCGGACGCTTCTCCGGATCGTGCATCGTCGTCACATAGCCGCGCGGCTTATTAACCAGATAGTAACGATGCTCCTCCGGCCCCTGCAGCAGCTTGCCATCGACGCGGATATGGTCCTTTTCAGGGTTAGCCCGCGTTCCCAGTTCGGTCACAACTTTGCCGTTCACCTGCACACGGCCTTCGAGGATGACCTCCTCCGACTTACGCCGCGATGCGATCCCGGCATCCGCCAGGATCTTCTGTAACCGGACACCCTCTGGGCCAGCCTTTACTTCAAGTTTCTTCGCCATGTCTTTACTCCTGTCCTTCTCCCGAAGGTCTATCTGCTACTCTTCCGCTTCTTTCAAAAACTCATTCAAAGGCTCGCTCGAATCCCCGCCCTCGGGCATCTTCTCGCCCGTCGGGTCGATAGGATCTGCCATCGGCAAAACCTTTTCCTCCAAACCCTCTGGATCGTCGACGGACTCGCCTGCACCATCCGGTTGCGCCTCTACGGCTGTCTCTCCGGCGATATGCTCCGCGTCTCCGCGCGCGTTGGCGTGCTCCACCAACGCGTCCACTTCGCCCTGCTCCATCGGCAGATCTTCCTGCTCTTCCAGCTCGCTGGCCATGCGCTCAAACTCTTCCATGGACGGCAGCTCGCCGATATCCTTCAGACCAAAACGCAGCAGAAAATCCTTCGTCGTCTTGTACAGCATGGGACGGCCAACCACCTGCTTGCGCCCGGCCGTCGCGATCAGCTTGCGCGACATCAGACCGCCCAGGACGCCGCCCGAATCCACGCCGCGAATCTCGGAAATCTCCGCCGCCGTAACCGGCTGCTTGTAAGCCACCACCGCCAAAGTCTCCAACGCCTGCAACGTCAGTTTCAACGGCGGCTTCAGGCTCTTCACAAATCCGCGCACGGCGTCGTGATACTCGGGCTTGGTCCCCATCCGGTATCCCCCAGCAACCTCGCGCACTTCGATGCCGCGCTCCGAATCCGCATACTCGCGGATGAGCTTCTCGGCCTCGGCACGGAGATACTCGCGGACTGCGCGCTCCGTCTCCCGCTGGCGCTTCTTCTCTGCCTCAACACTCAAACTCTTGACGGCTTCGTCATCATCCTGGCCTACGGCAGCCTCTGGAAGAGACACCGGCTCTTCCGCCTCAGAGGCTTCTTCCTCTCCAGCGTGCTCCTCGGTGGGGGCGGCATGCTGATCGCCCACACCGGCGTCCTCTTCGACCTCGGCTTCCACCTCTTCTTCGGAGCCCCCCACCTGCCCGTCGTCGAGGGGGAGGTTGCTCTGCCGCGCGCGCTCGGCATCCATCTCCGCCTGGGCCTCTTCCCCCAGAAGTCCTGCTAACTGCGCCAGCGTCACCGGCTCCTCTGACGCGTAAATCACAGCTTCGATCTTCGACTTAAGGCTCATGCTCTCGATTCACTCAGTTCGTGGGATATTTTCCAAGTGTATCGTGGAGCTTCGCCACTTTTGGCCAGATTCTCCAAACGAAAGGTGCATCGGTGCATCCAACCACCTATGCGCCTCAAAGCCATCCTCGCTGACATCACGACCCTGGAAGTGGATGCCATCGTGAATGCCGCCAACAGCTCTCTCCTCGGCGGGGGCGGTGTTGACGGAGCCATCCATCGCGCGGCCGGTCCGGAACTGCTCGAAGCCTGCCGCAAACTGCACGGCTGTCCCACCGGCCTGGTAAAAGCTACTCCAGGCTTCCGGCTCCCCGCAAAGTTTGTCTTTCACGCCGTTGGGCCTGTCTGGAAGGGCGGAACGCAGAACGAAGATGCACTTCTCGCCAGCTGCTATCGCCATTCGCTCGGACTGGCGTTCGAACATGATTGCGCGTCCATCGCGTTTCCCGCGATCTCAACTGGCGTCTACCATTTTCCTTTGGAGCGAGCAGCGACGATCGCCGTACGCAGCGTCCGCGAAATACTTGCGGCTACCCCTGCGGCTGCCCTCGAAAGCGTGACCTTCTGTTGCTTTAGCACACAGGCCGAAGCGATCTATCGAACCCTGCTTAGCTCGCTCTAGAGAGAGTACCGACGTGGGGATCCAGAGCTTCCGCGCGTGCTTCGAGGAAGCTTGTCTCGCAAAGTTCGCTGCAAAAAACCATCATGCTCGCAGAGCGCACACCAGTTCCGCACCAACGACAGCTCCGAATGCCGCGTTCTTTCTCACGAAAAGAACGCAACACCATAGCCACTCCTAACGCCAGCGCGGGGAGCACCAACGAAAGAACCAAATAACCGATCACCACAGACGAGATTTTCAAAGCAGTCATCCTTCAGTAACACAGGTCGAAAACTCAACGAAATGGAGGCTATTCCTTTCTCTCGACTATTTGCAAAGAAAATCTTCCGAATTTTAGAAAAAAACGCAATCCCCCAGAAGATCGCCCGAAATAAGACACAAAACGGAAAAACGGCGTCCCGAAGGACGCCGTTTTTGAGCTAAAGATCTTTAGAAAATCTTGAAATGGATCGTAAGGTATTTCTTCGGATCGCTCCGGATGGTGTTGACCAGACTCTGTGAGTCCACCGCCAGCTTGTCCAGGTTGTGATAAAGCGCAGGATCCTTGACCAGCAGGCCCGCCGTTCCCTCACCCTTGTCGATGCCCGTCATTACGCTGTCCAGACGCGTAATCGTGTCGTTCAACTTCTGCGCGAACGCTGGATCCTTGACCAGCAGACCTATCCCGCCCTTGCCCGCATCGACGTCCGCCATCACGGAGTTGGCATGCTTCAGGGTCTCGTTCAGGTTGTTGTAAAGTGCGTCATCTTTCAACAACTTACCCGCCGAACCCTTGCCCGCATCCAGTTCTGTCGCGATATGGTCCAGTTTGGCCGTCGTCGCATTCAGATGGTTATACATCTCGTCATCGTTGAGCAGCTTTCCGATAGAACCTTTGCCGGAGTTCAGCTTCTCGCTCAGCTTCTGCAACTCGCCCACCGTCGCATTCGCCCGTGTGTACAGGGAATCGTCATAGATCAGCTGTCCCACGGCGCCCTTACCCTGCGAAATCGCCTCAACGATCCGGTCCATCTTGGCCAGAATCACGTTCAGGCTCTCGATGGTTCCCTGGCTCGCCTTCACCACGTCCTGCAGATTGGGGCTCTCCAGCGTCTTCAACTCGTCGCCGTCGGCCAGCGTCGGTCCAGTCGCGAACTGCGAATTGATATCGACCACCGTGTCGCCCAGAACGCCCACCGTGCTCAAGGCTGCCTTGGAGTCCTTCTTCATCATCGACAGATATTTGGTGTCGAGCTTCATGGTCACTTCAACCGGCGTCAGCTTGCGCGCCGGATCCGGGACGACCTTTACCTTGTCAACGTTGCCGACCGTGACTCCCTGCAGATTCACAGCGGCTCCAGGCTTTAGACCGGCAGAGTTCTCGAAATAAGTCTTCACCTGAATCTTTTTGGAGAAAAATCCAGTTCCCGAGGCGCTCGTCATCAAAAACAGGAGCGTGGTCAAAAGAACCAGCGATACGGCGACGATTACGCCCACCTTCAACTGCGACCACTTCACATCACTTTGGCTGGGCATGCGTCGTTCCACTCCTGACGTACCGGCGCATCTTCTCGCCAATACCATTCAATTCGTAGCAGATGTCTTTGAAATCTCTACGTTATCGGATGCCAAAGCTTCGGCATCGGTTTCATCTCCGGGGAGTTGCGAGGCATCAGCTCTCCAGAATTACCACGGCTATGGCGTTGTCCCGCCCGTGGGTCAGGCTCAGATGTGCCCTTCTTGCACCCAGCCGGGCAGCCCACTCGGCGGCGCGGCCGTGAAAAAACAGCTCCGGGCGCTCCCCGGGTCGTCGAATCACTTCAATCTCCTGCCAGCTTACACCGCGACTAATCCCGGTTCCCAGGGCTTTTGCGCCGGCTTCCTTAGCCGCAAATCGAGCGGCAAAGCTCTCCGCCGCCGTCTTGACCTTTCTCTGGCAGTAGGCAATCTCAGCCGCCGTGAACACCCTCTCCTCGAAACGCGCACCAAAGCGCTCCAGCGATCGGGCTACACGTGCAATCTCCACCAGATCGGTTCCAGTTCCCACAATCATCCGCTCCACTCCCATGCCGAACCTATCACGACCTTGTCGGCACCGTGCAAATTCGACACACCCTCTAGCTGCCCGCCTGGCCGCCGATATCTCCTTTGTGAATCAACGAGGACAATTCGCAGACCCAGGCATTTCTGCTCAACTTCCGATGAGCCCCATCGACCTGCAAGGCTTCTCCTATCGAGAGCCCTCGGCCCAGCTTGACTCCCTGAACTCCGCCATTGGGCGCTCCGGTGGCTGGGTCCTCGGGAAAAAGGCACTCTCCCTGCGCCGCATTGTGCTTCGGGTCGAAGTGCAGAGTCGCGACATGCTGGACTTCTATGCCGCCATGCTCTCCGCGGGGCTGGAGCTCACGCGCTGGAGCCACCTCGCTCTTGCCGAACGCTGCACCTGCCGCCTCCATCTCACCTCACCGGAAGACCAGCGCCAGGTGATCCCGCTCTGCCTGCATATCTCGTTCCTCGGCAACGCAGGCATCCGCCGCCGCCCAGAGGTCCCGTCCTGACCGCGATACACTGGAAGCGACCTCATGCCTATCATCAACGCGTCCCACCTCGGCAAAACCTATCGCTCCGGCAAGATCGAAACAGCTGCCCTTCGCGACGTCTCTTTCTCCATCGACCGAGGCGAGTTCGTCGCCATTGTGGGTCCCTCCGGATCGGGCAAATCTACTCTCTTCTATCTGCTCGGCGGTCTCACCAACGCCACCTCAGGCTCCGTGTTGATCGACGACGTCGACTTTGCCCAACTCTCCGAC
>JAHFTZ010000213.1:2711-5086 GCA_023265355.1 Terriglobus sp. | reverse complement strand
CGCACTGGCCATTGCTCGCAACGCGGAATCGAAGGTCACCCCTGCCGCTTCTGAGTAGTCGATATGGAGCGCTGTTCCCGGTTCGATGAGCCCGGCAATCAGGGCAGTGGCCAGCGGAGAGAGCACGACTTGCTGGATGGTGCGATCCACTGGACGAGCACCATATTCGGGATCGTATGAAAGCTCTCCTATATAGCGCAGCGCGACGGCGCTGACCGTCATTTCTATCTCGCGATCGTCCAGCAGTTTCTGGCCAAGGCGCGCGAATGCGTGCCCTACGATGCGCTCCAGTTCGACCCTCGTCAGAGCGTCGAAGACGACAACCTGTGAGATGCGGTTATAGAACTCAGGGCGCAGCGAGGCGCGTACAGATTCGAGAATCTTCTCGCGTCGCACCTCGATCTCTTCACTCGCTGCCATCGCTTCGCGAGCTCCGATGTTCGAAGTGAACAAGATGATCGAATTTGAGAAATCGCAGAAGCGGCCTTTGGCGTCGGTCAGCCGGCCTTCGTCCAACATGCCCAGAAGCAGGTCCAGCACCTCGGGATGTGCTTTTTCTACTTCATCGAAGAGCACGATCGAGTATGGGCTGCGTCGCACACGCTCGGTGAGGTATCCACCCTGGTCAGATCCGACGAGGCCGGGTCTGGAGCCGATGAGTCCGCTCACCGAACCCCGCTCCTTGTATTCGCCCATATCGACACGGATCAATGCAGTCTCGTCGTCAAAGAGGGCGTCGGCTAGAGCGCGCCCCATCTCCGTCTTTCCCGTACCCGTGGGTCCGACAAAGAGAAACGAGCTTGGTTTGTTCTTCCACTGCAGATCAGCCCGCATGCGACGCACTGCGTCGGCCGCGGCGAGTACCGCCTCAGGCTGGCCAAAGACGCGGCTGCCGAGCCGATCTTCAAGCTGCATCAGGCGTTCACGTTCCCCCTCGAGCAGCCGGTGGATGGGAATGCCGACGCGATCGGCCACCACCTCTGCAACATGCTCCGGTAAGAGTTCTTCCGGTACCGGTGGGTGCATGTCAGCAGCAGCTGCCACGCACTTTTCGAGATCATCGTGCTGGGAATGCAGGTGCGGGAGTACACCGTATCGGATCTCCGCCGCACGTGCCATATCACCGTCGGCTTGCGCCTGGTCCAGAAGCGACTTTTGCTCCGCAATCGCAGCGCGCGTCCCGCGCAGCTGTTCTTCTGCCTCCTGTTGTTCCAGCCATGCAGCCGAGAAGCACTCAGCCTTCGCGCGCAGAACCGCAACTTCTTCACTGAGTTCGATGAAGTGTTTCGCTGTGGGAGGTGTGCTTTCCAACCACAGTGCTTTGTCCCTCAGCATCTGCTCAAGCTCGTCCATCTCCCTCGGCTTTGATTCCTTTTGCATGCGAACTCGCGCCGAGGCTTCGTCCAGGACGTCGATGGCCTTATCGGGCAGGAAACGCGCGGGCATATAGCGCCTGGATAACTTGACCGCCGCACGCAACGCATCGTCGCTCAGGCGCACGCCATGGTAGGCCTCATATCGGGGACGTAGGCCGCGAAGAATTACGAACATTGCCTCGTCCGTCGGTTCTTTCACTATGACGACATCAAAGCGTCTTGCCAGAGCTCCATCCTTCTCGATCTTTTCGCGATATTCGTCGAAAGTAGTGGCACCAATGCAACGCAATTCTCCACGCGCGAGCGCAGGTTTGAGGATGTTCGCAGCATCCATGCCACCTTCATCGCCACCCGCACCGACCAGAGTGTGTAACTCATCGAGGAAGAGAATAATCTCGCCACGACGTTCGCGGCACTCGTCGATCACTCCCTTGAGCCGTTCCTCGAACTCTCCGCGGTATTTCGCCCCGGCCACCATCGCTGTCAGGTCCAATGCCAGCACGCGGCAGCGCCTAAGTGACTCCGGCACATCGCCCGCAGCAATGCGCAGAGCAAGACCTTCAGCAATCGAGGTCTTGCCGGTGCCTGGATCGCCAACGCAAACAGGGTTGCTCTTGGTCTTCCGCAACAGTGTTTGCATGACGCGGCGAATCTCTTCATCGCGTCCGACGACCGGCATCAACTCGCCTGCCCGGGCGAGCGCTGTCAGATCGCGAGAGAACCGTGCCAGCATTTTTCCTGCTGCGCTTGCTGATGCATCGCTCGCGAGGAGGCCCCCCTCAAGTGTCCCCCGTGCGGTCTGACTGCTTACTCTTAGCTCGACGATGACTTCTCGAGTGATACCTGCGGTGCGCAACTCTTTGATGAGTGTGTGCTCGCCATGTGCGATGACGGCCTGTAGAAAATCGAAGAGGTCTGCGATTTCGGCGCCGCGCTCATCCATTTCAGCGAAGGCATATTCAATAAGAACTCGAAGAGTTCGCGACGCGACCGCACGCT
>JAHFTZ010000213.1:0-2701 GCA_023265355.1 Terriglobus sp. | reverse complement strand
CCGGTCCCATTTCATTTTTGGGAAGTCGATTGAGTCTCGCTGCGATCGCGCCGAGAAGAGGATCGACCCCCACACCGGCAAGTCTAAGCGCTGCGCCCACGTCAAAGTCGTCATCAAGCACCACAAACACAAGGTGTTCGGGTGCGATACCCGCATGGCGGCGTTCTTCCGCCAGGCCACGGGAGTTTGTGAGCGCGCGTTCAAATTCCGGAGATAGCTTGTCCAGCGAGATAGCCATAGGTTCCTCGTTACTCCAGCCGTCGCCTGCGTAGCGCAGGCGCGGATTCCTCGGGTTGGCTGGGACGGGTGGCCTCTTCTTGGGGGTGCCCCGGCCTCGCTTCCCGTAAGTTCGCGAAGTCAGGCTGCAACGGTGCGCGAAACGGCGGCGCCGCACCCGGAGCGTCGTAAGCGACGACACCCGTGGAGCCTGCTCTGCGATCAGGTCTTTCTGTGCGAGCCGCCGGGGACGGCGAGGCGTCCTGCGCATAAAAGCGGTGTCGTACGAACAGCAATATGCGATTCACATGAAAATGGGCGGGAATCGCGATACGGAGATCTGTGACCGTCGCAATGTCGGGCGCGTCGAAATCGAACTCCACATTGCGCTGTTTTTCAAAACGCACCCTGGCCACGCCATGGATGAGCGGTCGCCGCGCACCACTTCCCTCATTAATGCCAATCTCTACAGGGAGTTGCTGCTCGGCGGAGAAAGCATGCTCTGCCCCGGAGGTAAGGATCACCCTGTATTTTTCACGGCCCTCGAGGCGGACGTTCGCGAAATAAAATGTCATCTGGCTACCGAACCCCTGTAGCCGGGCTGGCTTTGCTGCAAGCTTGTACAACGCGCTGCCGCCACGATCGAAGACAAAGTTCATCGTCTCGAGAGAGGGACTCACTCGGAAATCGATGTACTTACCTTCGAGCGCGCGCTCGAGTGTTTCGATGCCCCGCAGCGCGCTTCCGATCGAACGCACCTCTACCCCGAGGTCATCCTCCACCCGCCAGTGGCGGGAGCTGCGCAAGAGCAGTTTCTGCTGCTCCACCAGCGGTGCGAACTCCGTTTCGCCTGCGTTGCGAAGTGCATCGAAGTACTGCTGAACGGGTGGATTAAGATCGAGACTGACGGCTGCACCCTGAAGAAACTTTCGCAGATGACCGAAAAAATGGCTCGGTGGCTGCGTGTGATCCAGGCAATCGTAGAGACAGTTTTCGATCAGTGGCACAATACGTCTCACAAATTCGAGTGACTCTCTATCGATCGCGCTATCGATGCCACGCTCGCGCGCCAACTCAATGTAATCCTGCATGGCGCGGTGTAATTCGACGAAGCGTGACGATAAAGAAGAGAGCTGATCGACGATGCGCCGCCATGCTGCAGCCAATTCGCTGAACGCCGCCAGGTGCAGGCACGGCGGAATAAAATTCGGATCGAACTCATACGCGATGCTGCGGTCTGATCGGCGCAGCGCTCCGACCACCACGACGTGCTGCGCTTCTTCGCCGTGCGGCTGCAGACTTACCCTGTAAGCGGGCGTTCGCTCGGTCTGCATTTGCGGATTGCTTTCGTCCACTGCGCCATCAAGGACTGTGTACTGGTGTGGAACTGCCACAACATAAATCCGAAGCTGCTGCAGACCTTCCAGATCGCCTTTATGGAACTGCCGAGAAATCGGGATCTCCGGTACCACATCCACGGGCGTGCCCGCAGCCGTCAAACCACGGCACTGCGTAATCGTGATGCTGAGGTTTTGTTCGTCTTCAATCAGCGTGATGACGGGATCATGCCGCACGGAGCCGACCTCGGTCTCTGGCAGCCTTGCACCGCCACCGATCAATCCGAAGCCGCTGACTGCATAGCGCAGCATCCACAGCATAGAAGAATTGTAGAAACGCTCCTGCCGAAGAAAATGTTCGGGAGTCACGAGCATGCCAAATTCCCAGTGGACTGCGTTCGTTCGGACCTCTTGCGGGTTCATTCACTCACTCCTTGGCCCAAGTGGAAGTTCACACCCAGCCTGCTGTTCTGTTGCTCCGAACCCAAGCTCGGTCGCTGCTCCCGGTCCCTTACTACCCACTCCACGCGATGTGCCTGGTAGACGCTCAGGCAAAGATCTGTCGTCATCTGCAGCAGCGCCTGAGACTTCGCACTCTGAAAGTGCTGGTAAGTTGAAAGTGACACGGGACCGAGCCGCAGCACCATTGCGTCGACACCGAGCTGCCGGTCGCCTGCGATGAGATCGCGCCCAAGGCGACTCGCCTGCATTCCGAGCCTCGACTGATCTCGTTCTCCAACCTTTAGATAATGAGTTGCTCGGTTCATCGCTTTCACGGGCAGATTAAATAAGAGGAGAAATGCCAGTTGCACTCCAGCGGATCGTCCGGCGAGGCGTGCGAGAGTTGGCGCGAGCAAGGACAGCGGGTACAGCAGGTGCTCTGGCCATCTCGCTGAGTCGATGCCAAACAGGCCAAGCCAGCGCCGGCACGCGGCGTGTCTGCTCGGAGAGATCGCGAAAAGTGGCGAGCCGGCGCGAAACCACCTAGCCGCTTTCTGTATGGGATCGTCCAACACCTGGCATATCTCGCGCGTACCCATCTCCGCCTCACCACCCGACTCGCGCATGGGCAAAGGAAGAGAATCGAAATAGCCGAAGCCTGCGATGTGCAAGACCACTTGCATCGACGGCGTAAGCAATGTGCCGGG
>JAHFTZ010000212.1 GCA_023265355.1 Terriglobus sp. | reverse complement strand
AGCGTATAAAGCGAGTGGCTACTCGTCATCCATGCCGACTGAATCATATTGATCGTCGAAAATACACCAAGGCCGAGACTCACGCCAAAGATTCGACTGCGATACGACAGACCCATCGGACGAATGGCAAAGCAGACGAAAAGAAGGAGGCTCAGGGTCAAAACACTGGTCGCGCGCTGCATCTGGCTTACCGCCGAGATGAGGAAGCTTGTCGTCCTGACGCGAGGTCCAAGAGAGATTGCAAGGGCAACGACTGTGGAGATGGCTGCAGCCCATCTGAACATTAGCATGCCCAGAGTTTGAAGACCCTTGAGCGGTGCCATGGCCGAACGATAGATACTGTAAATCGTCAGGACGCCTAGAAGCGTCTCAATGCCAAAACCGATCCAATAAACAAAGAAATACGATACATAAGCATGCAGGCCGCTGATCAAGTGGCCAGCCATGAGGTCAAGTGTCACACCAATCATGGCTACAGCGACTCTGACGGACAAAAGAGAGGTTAGAGACCAATACTCGCGGGCGGACTCAGAGCGAACCAGATAAAAGATCGCAGCTAAGCTGAGACCAATTTCCAGCATTCCCAAGAGATCCAAACATGCCTTTGTCGACATCTGCCCACTCCTAGTTGGAAGCATAGCGAAGCAGATGTCGGCGGGCAATGACTAAATTGGGAAATTCCAAACTAAAAAGCGAGATTTAGCGATTCTGGCCCATACCGCAGTGGTTGGGGTCATCCAGGGGGCACATGGGCTTCGGGATCGCGCTGACAGTGGTCGCGTTCGTGACGATGGCACCGGAGTTCGCGGTGTAGGCGGTGGCGGCAGAGCCGGTGAGGACGAGGGCGACTACGAAGGCGCGAACAATGTTTTTCATGTGGGTTACTCCCTGAGATTTTTTGTCTGGACTTGCCTGACAAATCCACTCTAGGATGTAACCTTGTACAAGTCTATTGTTTTCATATACATAACGAAGTAGTACGGAAGTTGTAGGTACTAAGGTAACGTATCCTTGCAACTATTGAGCTTTCATAGCGTCAACGGGCGTTCCTATCCTACTTGAAGAGGCAAACATTGCAGCCGATTCAAAGGGTGTACATGGCGACTTTGGCGATCTCATTGTGATTAATTCGCGGCGGCTCGAATTATTCCCGAAATGGAGAAATCAGTCTTGGGGATTTGTGGACGCACGCGGGAGCATTGGACAGCGCTTCGATCGGCTTCTAATGACTGCCTTCAATCCATCCAGTTCAGCCGGACGGAGAGGCGATCAGGCGATGTGCACGACAGCTGAACAGGCAGGTCCGCTTATGCTACCGGTTGGTGCGGAAACGGGACGTTCGCTGAGAGGACGGGATGCAGCCGTCCTGCACGGCAGCGGGCAGTAGTTTCAGGAGGCTTGAGCCTCAAAGTACAGGTACTTTCGCCAGTTTGCTTCGCCTGATCCAAGCATCCGCATGATGTGGCGTGAGGTGTGGAGGCTGAAGGGGCTGGGCTGGCGGAGGAGCTTCATATCGCGGAGTTCATGGAGAAGCTGGCTGCCTTTGCGACGATTGCAGTTATGGCAGCAGGCGACGAGGTTTTCCCAGGTAGAGGTGCCTCCGCGCGAGCGGGGAATGACGTGATCGAGCGTGAGGTCTCCGCTGGGGAAGACGACTGCGCAGTACTGGCAGGTGGAGCGGTCACGCAGAAGAATATTTTTGCGGGAGAGGGCGCGCGTCTGGTGGGGGATGCGGCGGTATTCGAGCAGCCGGATCACCGAGGGCATGGGCATACGCACGCGTGCGGCGTGCATGGTGGCGCCCTGCTCTTCTTCGGTGCGGGCGACGCCCTTCAGAACGAGCACGAGGGCGCGGCGGGCTCCGCAGATGTTGATGGGTTCGTAGGAGGCATTGAGCACGAGAACCGGCGTCTGGAGTTGGCCGCCGCGAGCGCGGGAGGGCTCAGTCTGGCTGCGGTGCGCCAGGGTGTGGCACTTGGCGAGGGACTTCTGTTTGCGCGCCTTGGTTCCAAAGGCTGCTGGTTTGAGCAGACTGGGAGCGTGACCGGGAACATGACCAGGCGGAGTGGGGCGAAGGCTGTTTTGCTGATTGTCGTAGGTCGTCGCGTGCATGGGGCGTACTCCTTATGACTTTTTGCGTTAGGCCGATCGAAAGTGAGTGGTATGGAGTGGTGTGCCGGGCTGCCAACGCTCGGCGACCTGCCCCTGTTGTGCGCGGGCGAGAGTGAGGATGTGGACGGAGCGGGCACCGGCGGCTAGAAGCGTCTTGCTGCATTCGCGGGCCGTGGCTCCGGTGGTGTAGATGTCGTCGATGAGCAGGATGTCGCGGCCAGTGATCTTTTCGGGCCTTGCCACACTGAAGGCACCGCGGAGGTTGAGACGGCGCTGCCTGGGCGAGAGCTGAAACTGGCTCTGCGTCGGACGGACGCGACGAAGCAGGGTATGGTCTTCGCGAAGCTTCCATGCGGGATCTCTTCGCTTCAACTGGGCGACGGCGCGGTTGGCCAGAAGGGTGCTTTGGTTGAAGGGACGCTTGGAGCGGAAGAGAGGGACGGAGAGAACAAGCATCTCCGCGGGCGCTTCGGGGCGAAGAGCCTCCAGGGCCGTGGCGAGGTGGTCTCCCAGGATGTCTGCGAGCGCCGTTTGTCCTTGAAACTTCAACAGATGGATCATCTGGCGCAGAGCCCCTTCGTACAGGCCGAAGGAGGTTGCGCGGGCGAAAGGCGGAGGTGAGAGGCGGCAGAGGGTGCAGGGAATCCGTGCCTCTTCTCCATGAGCCCAGACGGATTCCATGCCGAGTGCCTCCACACAGACGACACACTCCAAGAGCTTTGCCGGTTTCAGCTTGGCCAGACAGAGTTCGCAGAGAGGTGCGAGGCGAGCTTCTAAAAGTGAGTTAGAGCAGAGAGCGCATTCTCCGGGAGCGAAGACGGAGAGGAGCGAAGCGAAGGAGCGCTGAGCTAGAGAGCGCGCAAAACGCGGCAGCGCGTGTGCCGGGGCACCGGGAAGGAGATCGGGATCCGAGTCGAACTTGCTCCTCGACGCCTGGGGGAAGACGCACCTCACTCACACGAGCTGTTTCACTCTGGAGATCTGGCGGAAGGGGGAGACCTGCCAGCAGAGCGGCGTACATGCCCGATGCCCGAAGTATATGCCCAACGGCCACTCTTCGCCAATTCCGTTCTTGTTTCAAAACCGAAATTTCATCCCCAAACCGGGGAAGAATTGCAAGCAGTGGATGACTTCTGCGCAGGCTGAAGTATTTGCGAAATTCTGCTCCGTGTTTCCTTACGCGGGTGGGTTGGCGGTATCGAGGTGGATCCAGCCGTCACGCAGTTCGATGGTGCGGGAGCCGTACTCGGCGTTTGTCTCGGAGTGCGTGACCTGGACGATGGTGGTGCCTTCGGCGTTGAGTTGGCGGAAGAGTTCCATGATCTCGCGGGCCTGCGCGGAGTGCAGGTTGCCTGTGGGTTCGTCGGCGAGCAGGAGAGAGGGCTTGTGGATCACTGCGCGCGCGATGCCGACGAGCTGTTGCTGTCCGCCGGAGAGCTGGCTGGGGAAGAGGTCTTTCTTGCCGACAATCTGGAAGCGGTCGAGCGTGTCGGCTACGAGCGACTGGCGCTCTTTGCTGGGGATGTTTTTGTAGGTGAGCGGGAGATCGAGGTTCTCCGCCACGGTAAGGTCGTCGAGCAGGTGGTAGCTCTGGAAGACCATACCGATGCGGCGGCGAGCGAGGTCGCTGCGCTGTTTGCGGTTCATCGCGTGGACAGGTAGGTCTTCAAAGAAGAACTCGCCGCGCCACTGGTCGTCGAGCATGGCAAGGACGTTGAGGAGGGAGGATTTCCCGGCGCCCGAGGGTCCCATGATGGTGAGAAATTCGCCTTCGCGAATGGTGAGAGAGATGCGTCGTAGTACCCAGAGCTCTTCATGACCCGCACGGAAGCTGCGTTCAAGATTTTTCAACTCAATCATCTATTCCGTCCTCAAAGCTTGTGCTGGATCTGTGGAAGCTGCGCGCCGGGCAGGGATGAGACCCGCTAGCCCTGCGGCTACGGCCAGGGTCATCACGGCGGTGATCATCACGCTGGCATCGACGGTGGCATCGACGGTGGTGATGTTATACAACTGCGACTTTACATAGCGTACGCAGAAGAGCGCTACCGGAATCCCGATAGCCAGCCCTATTCCCGCCTGAAGCATGGCGCTGCGCAGGATCATCGTTACGACGCTGGACCGTTCCGCACCGAGTGCCATGCGGATGCCGATCTCTGAGGTGCGACGGGCGACGGTGTAGGACGTCACGCCGTAGAGGCCGACGGAGGCAAGGAGCAACGCGAGTCCGCCGAAGAGCATGGTGAGGCGCGCGATGGTCCTGTCGTCGGTGAACCGATCGGCGATTTGCGCGTCAAAGGTCTGGAACTTCACGACGGAGAGATTGGGGTTGATGCTGGCGAGAGTTCGCCGGGTGAGGGACTCGATGTTTTCCATGGGACGCTCTGTCTGGAGCACGATGGCTCCGGCGTAGAGGCCTTCATCTTTATCTGCGGGACCTTTGGAACTTAGGGGCCGCTGCATCATGGGCACGAAGTACATGCCATGATCCTTCCACTTGACGCTCTGGTAGGCCGTGTCTTCGACGACGCCGACGATCTCATAGTCTCCGGGAGAGTCGGGAGAACCTATGTGCTGTCCCAGGGGACTGGCGTCTTTGAAGAACTGCTTCGACAAGGTCTGGTTGATGATGGTGGCTGTGGGAGAACTCGCAGTGTCCCGCGTTGTAAACCCGCGTCCTGCTACGAGGCGCGTTCCTACTGAGTCGAAGTACTCCGGGTTAGTTTTGACGAAGGAGGCTCCGATGACATGCCTGGGCTGGCCCTGTACTTGGAGACCGTTGCCCCAGTTATTGTCCTCCATCGGGGTATAGGTGCTGAGGCCGACCTTCTTTACACCCGGTATGGCGTGGAAGCGATCTTCCAGGGTGCGATAAAAGGCCTCCAGCTGCGGAGCCGTGTAACCGGCCGTTTGCGGGTTGATGTGCACGATGTCGCGGTTCTTCGCTTCCAGCTTGAGATCCATGTGTTGGAGCCGGGA
>JAHFTZ010000211.1 GCA_023265355.1 Terriglobus sp. | reverse complement strand
GTCTGCCGTTTGCCTTTGCAGCCCACTTTGCGCCCGACTATCTGCTGGCTGCGATCCACCTCTACCGCCAGAACTTTCGTCCCTCCGCGACGCTGAGTGCGCCGTACGCGATGGCCGGTATCCCGGTTCTTGTAGCCGATACAGATGCGGAAGCACAGCGCCTCTTCACGACGCCGCAGCAACGCTTTCTGGCCTTGATCAGGAGTCAGCCAGTCGAACTGAAAGCGCCGGTCGACTCCATGGAAGGGAAGTGGAATGCGATGGAGAAAGAGGCCGTAGACGCACGTCTTCGTGAAGCCATCGTAGGCAGCCCGGAGACTGTGGCGCGCAAGCTGCAGGAGTTTGTGCAGAAGACGGGTGCGCAGGAGATCTTTGCCGTGACGGATACGTATGAGCAGAGTGACCGGCTGAGATCTTATGAATTGCTTGCGCAGGTTGCCGGATCGCTCAGCTAATGAATTCCTTGTCATCCGGTAGCAAAGCGAAGGGATATGCTTTTCCAAACATATCCCTTCGCTTTGCTACGGAATGACAAAAATTTAAAGATGCCTTTTAGAGAACGACGAACTCTTCGACCTTTGGCTTCGTAGCGCTGCCGTTCGCACCGTAGTGGCTCTTCACGTAGTCATCCAGAATCACCTGGAACTCACCGACGATATCATCGCCGCGAAGCGTCTTCGCAAGCTTGCCGTCGATGTAGACGGGCGCGACCGGATCCTCAAAGGTTCCAGGGAGGGAGATGCCGATGTTGGCGTGCTTGCTCTCGCCCGGTCCGTTCACGATGCAGCCCATCACCGCGAGCTTCATCTCTTCTACACCGGGGTAGTTCAGCTTCCACTCAGGCATGGATTCGGTGATGTAGTTGGTCACCTGCTCGGCCAACATCTGGAAGTAGGTGCTGGTGGTGCGCCCGCAACCGGGGCAGCTCGTGACCTGGGGGGTGAAGCTGCGGATGCCGAGGGCCTGCAAAATCTGCTGCCCGCAGCGAACCTCTTCAGAGCGGTCGCCATCCGGAGTCGGTGTGAGCGAAACGCGAATCGTGTCTCCAATACCGGAGAGCAGCAGAGGAGCGAGGCCTGCCGTTGAGGCAACAATGCCCTTCATGCCCATGCCCGCTTCCGTGAGACCGAGATGTAGAGCGTGGTCGCAGCGCCCGGCTAGTTCCTTGTAGACGTCGATGAGATCGCGAACGCCCGAGACCTTGGCCGACAGGATGATCTGGTCGCGGCGCAGACCGTAGCTCTCGGCAGCGGCGGCGTTGTCCAGAGCGGACCGAACCATCGTCTCCAGCATGACATCGCGTGTCTCCAGCGGCTGGGCCAGCTTAGAGTTCTCATCCATCATCTTGGTCAGCAGCGCCTGATCCAGCGAACCCCAGTTCACGCCAATGCGGACGGGTGTCTGGTTCTTGACTGCGCACTCGACCATCGTACGAAAGTTATCGTCATCTTTCCGGCCGATAGAGACGTTGCCGGGGTTGATGCGGTATTTAGAGAGGGCCTGAGCGCACTCAGGATATTTGGTCAGCAGCTGGTGGCCGTTGTAATGAAAGTCGCCGATGATGGGCGTATTCCAGCCCTTTTTCGCCAGGCCTTCCACGATATAGGGAACAGCCTTCGCCGCCTCGTCGTTATTGACCGTGATGCGGACCATCTCGGATCCGGCACGGGCCAGGGCAGCGACCTGCTGTACAGTGCTCTCAATGTCCGCCGTATCAGTATTGGTCATTGACTGTACGACGACGGGAGCGCTGGAACCTACGAGGACACCGCCAATATTCACGGTAACGGACTGACGGCGATCAATAGAAGGCATAAGAATCTCTCAATAATTTTACCATTCTGTCGCGATACACTGGTTGCACGTGGCCCGGTAGCTCAGATGCATAGAGCGGCGCACTCCTAAGGCGAAGGTCGCAGGTTGGACTCCTGCCCGGGTCACCAGTATCTATAGAGATGTCAATTACTTACGCGGAGGCGGCAGAAATGTCTTTCTTCGTCTATTTTGTCTATTGAGAAAAGGGATACTTTTCGTCGTCCCTGTTCTCCCTTGCAGGTTGAGCCGCCTATGAGGCGCGTCTTGTGCAAACGAAAATGGCCACTGGAAAGGTGATCGGGCGACGCGGAAAAGCGAGGTCGTTAGCTCGCCAGACGTCCCGGCTCTTGCCCCTCTACTGGATAGACGCACCCAGCCGCAGGATCTCTCAGGATCTGTAACTTCCAGGATAGAGCGGGTGTGTACAATTTCATTGTTTTCCCGCAGTTTCCGGAACCGTGGAGATGAAATGAGAAGCCAGCAGTCGCGACGTTCCTTCTTACTTGCTGCCGCTGCCGCGTCGATAGCACCCTGCATCCCTTCCTTAGCTCAAGAGCCCGTACCCGCCTCTCCCGAGGAGGCGCTAAGGCGGCTTATGGATGGGAATCGCCGTTTTTCCTCAGATCAGTACACGAGCATCCCAAAGATCTGAAGGTCCTTAAGGAGCACACGGTCGACAAGCAGGAGCCGTTTGCCGCCGTTCTGTCTTGTGCGGACTCCAGAGTGCCGGTGGAGTTGGTCTTCGATCAGACGATCGGTCACATCTTTGTTTCGCGTGTTGCAGGAAATGTCATCAATTCCGAGATTATTGGCAGTCTTGAGTACGGAGCCGCCGTTCTTGGAATCAAAGTCCTGCTGGTGATGGGTCATTCCAACTGTGGCGCAGTAAGTGCCGCAATCGCGAAGAAGTCCGTGCCGGGCCAGATTGCTTCTCTGTACCCTCATCTTCAGGCGGCAGTGGAAGCTGGTGGCGGTGATGTGACCGCGTCCATCAAAAAGAATGCGCAGATTCAGGCAAGTTTGCTCAGTGAGACCTCAACCGTGTTGAGGCCGCTGGTGCGCGAAGGTCGACTTAAAATCGAGGCCGCGTATTACGACGTTGGTACGGGACAAGTAACGCTGTTGTAGCATTCCGTAATGTCCGGAAACTGAGTACCGGGAGACCCACATGCACTCTAGCAACCGCCGCCTTGCGCTCTTCCTCTTTCTCCTCAGCCTTGGTTCCGCCACAGGGTTGTCTCAAAGCCTGATTCGTGTGTACGTGCAGGCTGGCAGCGGCGATTTCGCCGCAAACGGCGCGGGCGACTCTGCACTGGATGTGAGGAAGGCGCTACTAGGGAAGGCGCGAACGCTACGTGTTGTGGACTCACCGACGGAAGCAGAGGTTGTGGTTCGGATCGATTCCCGAAATGTCCGCAAAGAGACCGCCAGCATCAACACCTACGCGAATCAAAGCAAGGACGGTAAATCCGGCACAGCAACCACAGTACCCACGGTGCGGAACGTGAACGAACTCCACGTGACGTTGCTTGCGGGTAATTCTCAGATTCCACTGGAAACGGAATCAGCGCTCTCATGGCGGCTGGCGGCGAGCGATATGGCATCCAGTGTCGACCACTGGGTTAAGGAGAACTACGCAAAGCTGATCGAGCGTAGAACCTTGCAGGAACATGCTGGAGTTCCACCGCAAGCTGCTGCGGCACCGCAACCGGCAGCTGCGGCATCGGCGCCGTCACAGGACGCATCTATTGCGCCCGGCATGACAGAGGCACAGGTTCAAGCTGCGATGGGAGCGCCGGAGAAGAAGGTCATGTTCGGCAAGAAGTCTCTCTGGAACTACCGCGGAATGCAGGTGGTGTTCGAAGAAGGCAAAGTCACGGACGTGAAGTTCTAAAGCAGGCACCTTCACCGCACGATCTGTTGGCGTTGTCTGTTTGCTTTTGTCTGCTGGTTTTGCGGAGATTCGGAATGAGTAAAGTCCCGAAGCATCCAAAGCATAGAAAAGCCCGCCTCGCCGCAGGCGTGGCCGGCGTGCTGCTTGCGGGTGCGGTGGGTGTGCTGCACACCAGTCTTGCCTCACGCTGGATCGTTCAAGAACTCATCGCGAAGGCAGATGCAGAGGGCGTTGTCGTCAGCACAAGTGGTCTGCATTACAACCTGTTTGCCGGGCGTGTTGAGATCGATCATCTGACATTGCGAGCAAAGTCCAGCTCCAACGCCTTCTTTGCAGCCCGAAAAGTTGAAAGCAGTTTCGGCTATCTCCATCTCCGCGAGGGTCTCGCTGCGATCTCGCAGGTGCACATCACGGACGGAACCTTTCGGATGCAAGTGGATCGAAATGGGCACTCCAATCTGGAATTCGGTTCCGGATCGGGTTCTGCAGCGCCAAGCGGGTTCCCAGCGCGTGTCACGTTGGAAGGGATGCACTTCATCTATGCCGACGGGACGACGTATGTGGATCAGCCCGGTCTCAACCTCGAGTTCCGCGATGGTCACTGGACAGGCCGTTCCGCAGCGCCGGGGTCCATGCAAGTCGCCGCGACCAAGGGCATTGTTTCAGCGTTCCGGATGACTGGCGAAGAAAGCGGCGTGACGCTGCGCGACATCCGGTTACAGGTGCAAGCCGAAGCGACGCGTGTGCAGTTTGGCGACGGCGCGCCTGCAACGCTGAACGTAGCAGCGGAGTTGCGCGGATCTGACGACGCGCTTGCATTTACTCAAATTGAAGCTCGTTCCGCGAAGGGCGCGCTCCTGGTACAAGGTCTACTTCCTTTCGAGAGTGAAGCAGGCAATGCCATATTCCATGGTCAGTATGAGTCCGTTGCAGTGAACGGTACGGCCAGATGGACTGGAACCGACTTCGGAACCTATACCGCGCGCGCGAACGTCCATTCCTTCCGCCACGACCTTCAGGGCGACGCCTCCCTAAGCCTGAACGCAAAACAAATTCGCGCTGAAATCCAACGCGTGAAGTGCTACGGCGTCCATGCTGCCGGGACGCTCACGCTCCAGGTAGCGAACTCGGCAATTGCCGGAAAGCTGCAGGGGACAGCTCCGGATCTTCGTCAGGTAACAGCAGGAAAGGTGAGTGGGCACGCAGACTTCCTGGCATCTCTGACCGGGACGCTCAAATCACCGAACGTGATTGTCGCCACTACTTCGAACGACCTCGCCTTTGCGTCTCTGCAATCGATCCATGCCAGCGCTCACGCACGCTACCAACCGGGCAGAATGCAAATCACAGATTCTCGTGCGGAGTGGCAGGGGCAGGTGGTGCATGTAGCAGGCGAGGTACAGATTGCTCGAAAGCCCTA
>JAHFTZ010000210.1:1991-5153 GCA_023265355.1 Terriglobus sp. | reverse complement strand
CTGGCGCGCGTCATGACCACCGCCGCTCTCGCACGCGAGGAATCGCGCGGCGCACACTATCGCAAGGACTTCCCCGCTTCCTCACCGAGCTTTCAGCACCAGATCGTCCTCAACTCTCCGGTGACGATCCCATGCTAGTTGGTCTTGATCGTGAGAGCATCGAACGCGTCGTCAAAATGGCTCTGCTGGAAGACGCTCCCTGGGGCGACCTCACCTCGCAGACGCTCATCCCCGCATCTTCCCGCATGACCGCCGATCTCGTCGCGCGCGAACCGGGCGTCTTCTGCGGCGGAGAGATCTTCGCCGCCGCCATGACCCTTACCGACACGGCCACGAAAACCGATCTTCTCATCGAAGACGGTGAGGCCTTCACCATGGGAGACGTGCTCGCCACGTCTACCGGTCCCGCTCGCTCTGTTCTGCAGGCCGAGCGCGTGGCCCTGAACTTCGTGCAGCGCCTCTCCGGCATCGCCACCATGACCTCGCGTTACGTCGCAGAGGTCGCCGGGACACGCGCACGCGTGGTCGATACACGCAAGACCACACCGGGCCTGCGTCTCTTCGAGCGCTACGCCGTCCGCTGCGGCGGCGGACACAATCATCGCTTCTCGCTCTCCGACGCCGTCATGGCCAAGGACAATCACCTCGCCGTTCTCACCGACGATGGCCGACGCGATCTCACCGAAGCCCTGCGCGCCGCGCGTGCCTCCCTCCCGCACACCGCACACTTCGAAGTAGAAGTCGACCACCCCGACCAGATCGAAGCCGTCCTCGCCGCAGGCGTGGACACCATCATGCTCGACAACTTCACCCTCGAACAGATGCGCGAAGGCGTCAAGCAGATCGCAGGACGGGCTCTGGTGGAAGCCAGCGGAACCGTGCGCCTCGAAACCATCGGCATCATCGCCAGCACAGGCGTGGACATCATCTCCGTCGGCGCACTCACGCACAGCGTCCGCTCGCTCGACCTAGGCCTCGATACCCGCTCCACAACCTAAACCTTCATCTGCCACCCCCTTTGTCATCCCGTAGCGAAGCGAAGGGATCTGTTTTAAAACAAAAAAAAGAGGCAGGCCCAAAAGGCCTGCCTCCCGTTCAACTCCCCTACAAAACAGGCAGACTCTTACGGTCCCATCCACCACCCAGCGCCTTGATCAACAACACACTCGCGTTCAACCTGCGCTGCAGAATATCGATCTCATTCCGCTGATTGTTCAACGCCGCCGTCTGCCACGTCACCACCTGCAGATACGTATCGACGCCGCCCTCATACCGCGTCTCAAAAAGCGACTGCGACTCCTCGGCTGAGACCGTCGTCGCATGCTGCTGCTGCGCCTCGCTCTCCAGAACACGCAACACAGCCAGATTATCTTCTACCTGCTGAAACGCCGTAAGCGTCGTCTGCCGGTAGTTCGCAACCGTCTCGTCGTACTGTGCCACGCTGATCGCCTTCACCGCACGCCGCCGTCCCGCGTCAAAGATCGTCTGCGAAAGCTGCGGTCCCACCGCCCAGAACCGGCTGGGCCACGTAAACCAGTTCAGAACCGAGGTTCCCGTAAATCCCGCAGACGCATTGAGCGAAAGCGTTGGATAGTACGCTGCCTGCGCAATACCGATCTGCTCATTCGCCGCAGCCATGCTGCGCTCCTGCGATGCGATGTCTGGTCGACGTTCGAGAAGCGTCGCCGGAAGAACGCCCGGGATCGCAGGCAGCGTCTGCCCCGCCATATCCAGCGCCGTCGGTGGAATCGTCAGTTCGGCGGGCGCCTTTCCAACCAGCACCGCAATGGCATGCTCATCCTGAGCGCGCATGGCATCCACGTCGGTCCGCTGCACAATCGTCTGGTCAAGCTGTGTGCGCGCCTGCGCCACATCGGACATCGGCGCAACGCCGCCATCGTAGCGGTCCTGCGTCAGTTTCAAAGCATCCTGGTAGACCTTGATTGTGTTGTCGAGAAGTTGCTCCTGCGCATCCGCGCCACGAAGATTGAAGTAATCCATCGCAAGCTCTGCATGCAGACTCAGACGTGCATTTTCCAGATCCGCATCCGCACGCTGCGCATTCGCGCGTGCCTGCGTTACCCCACGGCGCACGCGCCCCCACAGATCGATTTCATAGTTGAGATCGACTGGAACAGAGAGATTGCCCGTACCGTTGTTCCGGAGATTTGGGTTGAAGTACGGCTGGTTCGCCGAGAAACGCACAGCGCTCGTCGAAGGCGCAGTCGAGATCGTCGGCGCTTCAAACGAACGCGAGTAGCCGATCTGCGCGCGCGCCGCGCGGAAGTTGGCCTCGGCGGATTTGAGATCCTGGTTTGCAGTATCGACCTGCACTTCGAGCGCATTCAACTGCGCGTCGTTGAAGAGCGTCCACCAGTCGCCCTTCAGCGCTGTGTCCGCAGGCTGCCCCGTCTTCCAACCCTCTGCAAAGGTCGTAGGCGGAGCCTCCTTGAACGCAGGCGCAAGGATCGCGTTCGGCGTCTTGTACGTCGGACCAACCTTGCACCCTGCAAGCAGCAGAGCAAACGAGGCAGCGAAGAGATACCTTGGATTTCTCACTGGTCTTTTCCTTGCTCAACGTGAACATGCGCGCCTTCGGCAAGAGAGTCTGAAGGATTCAGAACCACCTTGTCCGTAGGCTGCAGACCCGCCGTAATCTCAACGGTCGCTCCATAGTCGTGACCGACAGAGACCGGCGTAAGGTGTACGTGATCGCCCTGCACCACGCCAACCTGCAGACCCTCTGCACGGAACAGAAGCGTGTTGGAAGGAAGCGTCATCGAGCTTGCACCCGAAGGAATGGGAATGTGTACAAACGCATACTGCCCCGGAAGCATCCTGTGCGTGGAGTTCGGAAGATCCACTTCGACGTTCAACGTACGCGAAGAGGCGTCAATCGAATTGGCGTTGCGCACCACCGTACCTTCGAACTTCTCATTCGGGAAGGCGTCAGACGTCACCGCAACCTTTGCCCCGTTGTGTACAGCTCCCGCGTAAACCTCCGGTACGGGAACAAACAGACGCAGCGTTCCAACCGCCGACATATGGAAGAGCTCACTATGCGGCGTATTACTATCGCCCGCCTGCACCAGCGATCCGATATCCACGTTGCGCGCCGTCACCACACCATCGAACGGTGCATAAATACGCTCGAAGTCCTGC
>JAHFTZ010000210.1:0-1981 GCA_023265355.1 Terriglobus sp. | reverse complement strand
AGCTGCTCAAGCCGACTGAGGTTCGCCTTGGAGCTGTTCAGCGCAGACTGGCGCGCGGTAAAGTCGCTCAACGCCTGGTCGGTCTCCTGCTTCGACACAGCGTTTTTAGCGAGAAGTGTTTTCCAACGATTTGCCGTAATTTCCGCGATCTGCAAATTCGATTCAGCCGTAGATACATCGGCCTTCGCCTGCGCCACCTGCTGGTCGACCTCCGGCGTCTGAATCACGGCCAGAAGCTGTCCCTTGCGAACACTCGTTCCGATATCCGCGTACCACTTGAGCAGGTAGCCATTCGTGCGCGAAAAGATCGGTGTATCGATGAACGCCTGCGTGTTCGCGGGCAGCCGAACCTCCTGCGCCTTTGCCCCACCGCTGGGCGAGGTCACAAACACCGGGTCAACCGCGGCCTCCTTCGTGTCGTGCCTCAACTTGTTCTCCGCCGAAGCACGGCTGTGAATACCAGCGAAGACAAGAACCACTACGAGCAGAAGCACAACGCCGACGACGAGAAAAGGTCCGCGTCCCAGCCGTGCTTCCGTATCGATACGAACAGGCGCATCGTGCGTGCGCGTGGCCTCGTCATGGAAGGTCTCGTTCGTGTTGTGTGGGTCGCGCTGCTGATCCATCCTGCCCTCCGTTTTGCTTCCGTGTACTGTTGCGCTCACATCTGAATCCTTACGCATGCGCCACCTCGTTCGCCGTCTGCGCCGGTCCTGCCACACCCTTACGGCGTCCATGAAGAAGCGCAAAGACGGCGGGCACAAACGCCAGCGTGGCCAGCGTTGCGCACAACAGGCCGCCGATCACGGCGCGGCCCAGCGGTGCATTCTGCTCTCCACCATCGCCCATGCCCAGCGCCATAGGGATCATGCCGATCACCATCGCCAGCGCCGTCATCACCACCGGACGGAAGCGCGTCGCACCCGCTTCAATCGCCGCCAGAATCGCGTCGCCATGCTCTTCATACTTGATCTTCGCAAACGAGACCACAAGAATACTGTTCGCCGTTGCCACGCCCATGCACATGATGGCTCCCATCAGCGCCGGTACGCTCAACGTCGTGTGCGTGAGGAAGAGAAACAGAATAATGCCGCCCAGCGCCGCTGGAAGCGCCGTGATGATGATGAACGGATCCAGCCACGACTGGAAGTTCACCACGATCAACAAATAGACGAGAAGAATCGCGAAGACCAGGCCAACCAGAAGCGCCGTGTACGAACTGCGCATCGTCTCCGCCTGTCCGTGAATGGAGAGGAACATACCGCGCGGCACATTCTTCTGAGCGTCCACAATCTTCTGAACGTCCTTTGCAACCGCTCCCAGATCGCGGTCCTGCACGCTGCCATAGATGTCCACCACGCGCCGGATGTTGTAGTGCGAGACTACCGACATCTCATGCCCACGCTTGATCGAAGCCAGATCGCCAAGCACCTCCGGCGTCGTCCGCTGCTGTGGTGTCGCCGAGTTGATGGGAATGTTCTGGATGTCCTGCAGCGTACTCATGTTGTACTGCGGAGTCTGCGCCACCAGCGGATAAACCACACCGTTCTTGTAGTTGAGAAAGAACATCGGCGAGATCTGCTGCGAACTGCTCAGACTGTTCAACATGCTCTGCGAGATGTCACGCGTCGTGAACCCACCCTGCGCCGCCTTCGTACGGTCCAGGTTGACGTCCATCGTCGGATAATCCGCCTGCTGCTGAATCCGCAGATCCGCAAGTCCGGGCACCTGCTTCAGTTTGGTCAACAGTTGCGCGGCAATGGCTCCGCTCGCCTCGCTATCCGCACTCTGAATCTGAACATCGATCGGCGCGGGCAGACCGAAGTTCAGGATCTGCGTCGTGATGTCCGCGGGGAGAAAGTAGAAGGTCGTTCCCGGAAACTCGCGCGGCAACTCCGCTCGCAACTGGCGAACGTAATTCGCCGTGGGATGATGGTCTTCCTTGAGCGAGACGAGAATGTCGCCATCGCCCGGCCCAACG
>JAHFTZ010000209.1 GCA_023265355.1 Terriglobus sp. | reverse complement strand
CGGATCAGTGTGGGACGAATGTAGTCGGTGTCCGTGGAGAAGCCGTACGTATGCGCCTGGACCCAGTTCTGGGCGATCTCGGCGTAGAGATTGGAATCCCCCTGGATCACGGCGTGCCGCAGCACAAACCACAGGCGCAACCCCGCTCCCACCAAAAACAGGGTGGCAGGGAGGATCATAGCTTGTAGGCGATTGCGGCGCATGCCTTTGCATCATAACCGTCAGGACGGCGTGTTTCGCATGTGTTTCCAGCAGTCTACGGCTGTTAGGATTCGGAAAGAGCATGTCAACCAAGAAACAGATTTTTTACGATCCGCAGAAGAAACGCTGGAAGCGCCTGCGACGCATCTTCGAGGCCGGCGCGGCCATCGGTGCAGCGCTTTTTATTCTGTTTGTTATCGGTGTGATTCGTATGAAGCCCCTGCCGGAGCTTCTTCTGGAGATGCCGAAGCGGAACTACCGCGCTTTGAATATGCAGCAAGCGCCGTCGGGCGCGGACAAAAATAAGAAGCGCACCGTCCATCGCAAGACGGACAAGGCTCCAAGCGATGTTCCCTTGAACCAGGGTGAAGGCCTGCGCGCTGCCTACTATGTCGAATGGGATCCCTCCAGTTACTCCAGCCTGAAGCAGCACATTGCCCAGATCGATCTTCTCTTTCCGGAGTGGCTGCACGTGATCACTCCGGCTGGCGGACTCACCTCCTACACGACGGATCAACGGCCTTACGCCGTGGTGGACCGGCAAGGGGTACATAACGTCGACCTGGAGAGCAAGGTCGCGCGAACGATCAGCGATTCGAAGCAGGATACGGAAATCTTTCCTCTCGTGAATAACTTTGACCCCATCAAGGGGAAGTTTTTACCTGAGGTCGGCGATTTCCTGAAGAGCGTTGACTCTCAGAGGAACTTCATGACCCAAGTGGGTCAGTTCCTCGCAGCGAATCCCCACTATCGCGGTCTGTCCCTCGATTTTGAAGAGATTCCAACCGATGCGCAGAATGCGTATCGCAACATGATTGCGACCCTGTTTACGCAGCTGCATGCACGCGGTCTGAAGCTGTATATCAATACGCCCGTGGGTGACGAAGATTGGGATCTGAAGTTCATGGCAGACCACTCCGACGGTCTGCTGCTGATGAACTATGACGAGCACGAGACCGAGAGCCAGCCGGGGCCGATTGCGTCGCAGGACTGGTTCGTTGCAAACCTGAAGAGAATCCTCCTGAAGGTGCCGAAGGAGAAGCTCATCTGCGCTCTTGGCAGTTATGGCTATGACTGGACCATGTCTCTGCCGCCAGTGGGTGGACCTGCACCGCCGAAGGACAAGCATGGCAGGCGCAAGACGCAGAACGAGTCTACGTTTGTCTCGAAGGTCTTGAACTCGGACAACAAGACGACGCAGGAGGCATGGCAGGCTGCGGCGGACTCCGGTAGTGAGGTCGATCTGGACGACGTGTCGCGCAATCCGCATTATGCGTACGACGATGAGGACGCCCACGTCCGCCATCAGGTCTGGTTTCTGGATGCGGTTACGGTCTATAACGAGATGCGCGCGGCGCGCGAGCTGGGCCTGCAGACCTTCGCGCTCTGGCGTCTGGGAAGCGAGGATGCCTCTCTCTGGAGGATCTGGGATAACCCGGGGAAGGCGAATCCCATTAGGGATCTCGCTTCGGTAGCTCCCGGATTCAGCGTCGATATTGAGGGCCAGGGAGACATTATGAAGGTCTCCGGCGCGCCCCGCGAGGGACACCGTACGCTGACGGTCGACGACGACTCCAAGCAGATCGACAGTGAGGTGATGAGCAGTTACCCGCTGAGCTACGAGGTAAATTACTTTGGCTACCAACCGAAGAAGCTGGCGATCACCTTTGACGATGGTCCAGACCCTGAGTGGACGCCGAAGATCCTCGATGTGCTGAAGAAATATAACGTGAAGGGCACCTTTTTCATGATCGGCGCAGAGGCGGAAAATAACGTCGGAATCATGCGGAGGGCGTACGCAGAAGGGCATGAACTCGGCAACCACACCTTCACGCATCCGGACATCAGCGAGATCTCTGCCCGGCAGGTTGATCTGCAGCTCAACCTGACCGAGCGGCTTTTCGCTTCAAAGGTTGGTGTACAGCCGCTTTACTTCCGCCCGCCGTACTCCATCGATCAGGAGCCCGACACCAACGATCAGGCTGCGCCGATTCAACGGATTCAGCGCATGGGCTATGTTGTTGTCGGCAACAAGATCGACACCAACGACTGGGACGAGCATCCGCAGAAGTCGCCGCAGGAGATCACGCAGTCGGTTCTGGACCAGATCGAGATCATGAAGGTGAAGCCCTGGTTCCGCGGGTCGATCATCCTGATGCACGATGGCGGAGGGAACCGCGCACCCACTGTGGCGGCGCTTCCCATGCTGATCGAGACCCTGCGCGCGCGCGGCTATGAGTTTGTGCCGGTAAGCGAACTGCTGGGCAAGACCCGCAGTCAGGTGATGCCGGAGCTTACACGCAGGCAGCGGTGGCAGGCACGTGTAGATTCTTTGGCCTTCTTTGGAATTGGCGCCTTCAATCACATCGTGGTCGCCGTTTTCTTTATCGGCGACATCCTCATGAGCGGACGTCTGATCATCATCGGTATCTTTGCGCTGATCGACCGCTTCCGTAAGCGTAAGAACTACGCGACTGAAGATTACCTGCCGCGCGTTGCCGTTCTGATTCCGGCGTACAACGAAGAGAAGGTCATCGTTCGCACGATTCGTTCGGTCATGATGTCGACGTACAAAAATCTGCACATCATCGTGATCGACGACGGATCGAGCGACCGCACGGCGGAGGTTGCGCGCGAAGCGTATCCGAATGACATTGAGAGTGGACGTCTGTGCGTGCTCAAAAAGGAAAACGGAGGCAAGGCGGAGGCCCTGAACTATGGTCTTCAGTTTGTCGAAGAAGAGATCTACGTCGGTATTGACGCGGATACCGTCATCGCGCACGACGCCATCGCCCGGTTGGTGCCACACTTCGCGAATCCGGAGATTGGCGCGGTTGCGGGTAATGCAAAGGTCGGCAATCGTGTGAACCTCTGGACGCGCTGGCAGGCGCTGGAGTACATCACGAGCCAAAACTTCGAGCGCCGTGCTCTGGATCTCTTCGACGTGGTGGTCGTGGTTCCCGGCGCGATTGGCGCGTGGCGCACCGCTGCCGTGACGAGCGGCGGTTGCTACCACTCCAATACTGTGGCCGAGGATGCGGATCTCACCATGATCCTGCTGGAGCAGGGGCTCGCTGTGATCTACGAAGACCAGGCGTTGGCCTTCACCGAAGCTCCTATCAACGCGAACGGCCTGATGCGTCAGCGATTCCGCTGGTCCTTCGGCATCATGCAGGCCGTCTTCAAGCACATTGGCGCGATCAAGCGACGCAAGGCGATGGGTCTCTTTGCCCTGCCGAACATCATCGTCTTCCAGATCCTGCTTCCGCTGGTTTCGCCGCTCATCGATCTGATGTTTGTCGCCAGCGCGGTGAAGTTCCTCTACGACCTGCACTTCCACCCGGACTCTGCGAGCTCCGCCAGCTTCCTTCTGTTGGTGAAGTACTTTATGGCCTTCCTCGTCATCGATTTCTCGGCATCGGCGCTCGCATTTGCGCTGGAGCGCAAGCATCCCGCCAGCAAGGGCGACGCGTGGCTACTCTTCCATATCTGGATTCAACGCTTTACGTATCGCCAGGTCTTCTCGGTCGTTCTCTTCAAGACGGTGAAGCGCGTGATCGATGGGCGTCCCTTCAGCTGGGACAAGCTGGAACGTACGGCGACGATGAGCGAAGCCACGGACAAGCTGACGGAATAGAGGGAGAATTCGCAAAAAGAAGGCGCAGCCATCAAGAGAGGCTGCGCCCGTTAGGTTCAGTGAAATCGGTAGTCGCAGGGGTTTAGGCGGTGGAGCGAAGCTGGATCACCTGACCTGCGCGCGATGCGGCTTCGGCCAGAACACGGTGATGGATGGTGAAGAGGGCGAGTTCCAGGCGATCGGAGACGCCGGTCTTGTCGTAGATCGAGCGAAGGTAGTTTTTCACTACCTGCTCTTTTGTGCCGATCTGCAGGGCGATCTCCTTGTTCTTGCATCCCTGCACAATGAACCCAACGATCTGCAGTTCGCGCGGTGTCAGGCGCTCACGGACGCGCGTTCCGACGGAGTCCGCAAGATTTGGGGAAGGGGTGGGGAACTGGGCGACGGAACGGTAGCCGCGGCTGACCTTGCGCACGCACTCCACCATTTCCAGGCCCGTAGCGCTGCGGTTGAGAAGGCCTTCAATACGCTGCAGGACTGTGGGGGAAGTGCTTTCGCCGTTTTCGGCCAAAAGCACGATGCGGCTGCCGGCGGCTGTTGCCTCCGCGAAAAGACGATCGAAGTCGGGGGGAAGAGTGGAAGCAACGATGATGATCGAAGAGCGAAGTGTAGACACGGCTTGCGTCAGTCGCTCGGCGTCACCGCACTGTGCAACGATGCGCATGTCGTCTTCCATCGCAAGCACCCGCGCAGCGCCCGCGCGGAAGATGGCCTGATTGTCCGCCAGAATAATCCGGTTCATTAGTCTCACTCTCTCATGCGCCACGTCTAGGTGGTCGAAACTTGGTACCGTTCCAGATTCCCTGATTATCGCTTTATCGGCTTAAAACGGTGAAAAACAAGCCGATTAGAGGAAATCAGATTCTGATCGGGAACAGATCTAACCCTAAAGAGGTGCATACGGGAGTGCTATTCCACGTTCGGGTCATGGGCATACCACTCGGAGACGCCTGTGTGCCCAAAGATTGCGACTTTTTATGCCTGGGAGTGATCGAACATTTGCGAGAGATGTTCGCCCGAAGCGTTATTGCGGAATAAACTGAGGCCTATGCCAAAGCCAATTCTTTTTGCCATCGACGATGATGTGAGCGTACTGGAAGCGGTAGTGGGCGATCTGCGCCGGAAGTACGGCGAACATTACCGTATTCTGCGCGCCGCCAGCGGCCAGGCTGCGCTCGATACGATGACCCAGCTGAAAAACCGCAAAGAGTCTGTCGCGCTTCTGCTGAGCGATCAGCGCATGCCGGGTATGACCGGCGTGGAGATGTTGCAACGCGCCATCGGAATTTATCCGGACGCAAAACGAATTCTGCTTACGGCTTACGCA
>JAHFTZ010000208.1 GCA_023265355.1 Terriglobus sp. | reverse complement strand
ACTCTTCGAGATGCTTCTTCGCCGCCGTCAGCGTGGTCTCTGCGGATTTTTCATCCTCATAGAGAAGTTCGTTCGCACTCATGGCAGCTGTAAAGAGTTTTTCCGCATTGGCGAGAATGCGTTTTTCCGTCTCCAGAACTCCATCCTCATCGGCGGACTTGATCGCAGCATCGGTGATCTCCGCGAGCTGAAAGCTCCAGACATCCGCCATGCGCAGGCGCTCCTGCTCATCGGACGAGAGACGGTCGAGCTCCGCGCGGGCGCTGCGCCAGAGCGTATACGCAGCATGGGTATTTTCCCCGGCGTCTTCGAGCGAGAGCCCTTTCTTCGCCTTTAGTTTTTCCTTGAGCGCTGCGGCGGCTACTTTGGAGGCCGGTGGCGCGGAGTTGATGCCCGCAAAGCGATCCAGCAGGCCGCGCTGCTGCGCCTGATCGAAGGAAGAGAGCGTCTCCGACTGTGCGTGCACGAGCGCCAGTTCCGGGGCGAGTTGCTTGAGCACCGTGACCGTAGCAGGCTGGTTGTTGACGAAGACCCGGCCTTTGCCGGTAGACGAAACCTCCCGGCGAAGGAGGATCTCAGATCCCTCTACGTCGATGCCATTCGCCTCCAGGATGAGTTCGGCCCCTGCGGTGGTGTCAAAGACGCAGGAAACAACGGCCTTCTCCGCCCCATGGCGCACCACGTCGGACGACGCCTTGCCTCCGAGAAGAAGGGCGAGGGCGTCTACGAGGATCGATTTGCCCGCGCCGGTTTCGCCGGTGAGCAGGTTGAGACCGGGGCCAAAGCTGGCGACGGCGTGGTCGATAACAGCGTAATTTTCTGCGCGAAGCTCGAGCAGCATGTAGGGATCCCTTTGTTGGGTGCAGGATAGCAGAGCGAAAGGCAGGCGAACATTGCCGCCTGATGTTCGCCTGCGGTCAACATACCTCTCTAGGACCTTTGGACGCATCTGCCAAGGTTCGTCCGCTGAGCTTCGATCAGCAGCTTTCCAGATTTTTTGCAGGGCGAACGGTACACTGGGGGCACGATGGTGGTTTCTCTTTTACCTTTAGCCCTTCTTCTGCAGGACGATCTGGCGGCCGTTCCCGTCACGGCTGCACCGCAAAACTCCTCCGCATTGCTGGAAATGGTGCACAACAGCGGACCGACGGCACTCACGGTGCTGGTGCTCCTGCTGATCTGCAGCATCTTTTCGTGGACGATCATGATCACGAAGTGGCAGACATTTCGCAAAGCTCAGGTACAGAGCCAACGCTTTCTGCGGGCGTTCCGCAAATCCACCCGCCTGGGTGAGATCGCTACGGTTGCGGACCAGTTCAAGCCGAGCCCGCTGGTCGCTGTCTTTACCGAAATCGCAGACGAGTACCAGCGGCAAACGGGCGGACGTGGTCTGCCCAGAAATCCCCAGGGCCTTGAACGTGCCGCACAAACGGCGGCCAGCGAAGCTCTCTCCGGCATGGAAAGCCGCCTGACATGGCTTGCAACGATTGCAGCAGCGGCCCCGTTTATCGGCCTCTTCGGAACTGTGATGGGCATTATCGATGCGTTTCACGGTCTTGGCACCGCAGGCGCGGCGACGCTGCGGGCTGTGGCTCCCGGTATCTCCGAGGCGCTGATTACAACCGCAGCCGGGCTCGTCGTTGCCGTCCCCGCGCTCGTGGGCTACAACCAATTCGCCGCCCGCCTGCGCGATATGGGCGGACGCATGGATGACTTTGCGCGCGAGCTTTTGAACGCAATTGAAAACGCCGCTGCCGCTCCGGCAGCGCCCCCTGCAGCAGAAGAACAGCGTCGCCGCACCACTACGTTCTAGTACGAGCGTTCTAGGTCGAGTTCCAGGCCGATAGAGTTACGGAGAGTTTCCATGGCATTTTCAAGCGGCGGTCGAACGCACTCCTCGCTGGCGGACATCAACATCACGCCGCTGGTCGACGTAGTGCTGGTGCTTCTGCTGATCTTCATGCTGACAGCGCCGGTGCTGCAGAGCGGTATCGATGTAGCCGTTCCCAAGACGCGCACAGTGAATCAGCTCACCGAAGAGCGCACGGTGGTGTCTATTGATAAGGAACAGAGAGTCTTTCTGCAGGACAAACCGGTGAACGTGCACGATCTTCCTTCCCTGCTTCGTTCGGGCAATCCTGCAAAGAAGGTCATCTATCTGCGGGCGGATGAAAAGGTTCCATTCGGCGCTTTCGCCAGCGTAATGGATGCGGTGAAGCAGGCAGGCATTACCAACATCAGCATCGTGACCCAACCTCTAACGGAGTAGCAGCTCTTGCCGACCATGACCGAGAAGAAGCGCGAGGACAAAACCGGATCCAGTCTGGTGACGGCGCTTGTGCTGCACGGCGTTGCGTTCGGTGTGATCGTCGGTGCGGGATCGTTCTTCCATAAGAAGGGAGACAGCTGGGGCGACCGGTCAGAACAGGCGACCGCAATTCAAGCCACGATGGTCAGTGCGCTGCCTCTTCCCCCAAAGCAGCCCGTCAAGGACGATAGCGTTCTGGCCTCGGAGACGCCCTCCCCTGCACCGATCACGGCGAAGGAAAAAGTAGAACCTCCACCCTCGCCAAAAGATATTCCCGTCGTCGTGAAGAAGCCGGTGAAGACGCCTCCCAAGGTCGCTGAAAAACCGACGCCTGCCGTACAAAGGCCGCAACCCACCAAGCCCGTTCCGGATCGTGCACAGACGGGCGAAACCGGCGGCGTCAAGGTGGCCATGAGCGCCGTGGACACCAAGGTCGGCACGGCTTCGACGAATGTAACCGACTCCGCATTCGGCCAGCGGTACGCCTATTACGTCAAGCAGCTCACGCAGAAGGTCGCGCAGCAGTGGTATACGGCTTTGCTGGATAAGAGCGCTCCGGGACATCGCGTTTACATCACCTTTCGCGTAGAACGGGACGGCACGCCCTCGCAGATCCAGATCGCCAAACCAAGCGGCGATGCATCTCTGGACCAGAGCGCGATCCGCGCCCTGCAGCACATCGATACCTTCGGCCCACTTCCAGACGGGTATTCGGGAAGCTACATCAATGTGCAGTACTACTTCGATCCTAAGTAACAATTAGCCACGGAACGACTATCATGAGAGGTGTATGAGTTCTCGCCTAAGCAAGTTTGTGATGATCGTCGTTGCCTTTGCCGCATTCTCGCGGTACGGGTCTGCGCAGGATAACGTTTTTACAGGTACCGAAAAAGGCGTGGATCGCATCCGCGTTGCCGCCGCCGACTTCAAGCCGCTCAGCGCCGACTCTGCGGCACTGAAGGCGACCTTTGATTTGGTTCTCTACGCCGACCTGGCGCAGGCTGGAATCTTTGATCTCGTTTCGAAGAGCCTTCTGCCGCAGCTGACACCCGGTGCTCCCAGCGAGATGAACGTCACGCAGTGGAGCGCGAATCCCACGAACGCTGCCATGGTGGCCTTCGGCTCGCTCGGCATTAAGAGCGGACGGTTGATCGTCAATGGCTGGCTCTTCGACGCCAAGAACACGCAGTATCCGCAGGTACTGGGCAAGCAGTACGCGGAAGACGCAAACGACAACAGCGCGCGCGATATCGCACATAAGTTTGCCGACGAGATCATTCTTCGGCTCGGTGGTGGCATTCCCGGTATCGCCGAGACCAAGATCGTTTACGTTCATGGTGGAGCGGGCAGCAAAGAGATCTGGATGATGGACTACGACGGCGCGAATCCGCACCCGGTTACACATCTCGGAACGGTCTCTCTCTCTCCACGCATCTCGCCGGACAACTCGCGGATCGCGTTTTCCTCGCTCGGACGCGAAGGATTTCAGATCCGTGTGTTCTCGCTTCTCCTGAATCGGATGGTTGCATTCCCGGCAGCGTCGGGCACAAATCTCTCCCCTGCATGGAGTGCGAATGGGGCGCAGATCGCCTACTCTTCGTCTCGCTCGGGTGATCCCGAGATATGGATTGCGGATGCGAATGGCAGCGGGCCTCGACGTGTGACGAGCTTCCGTGGACCGGATGTTTCGCCTGTCTGGAATCCCAAGACGGGCTCGCAGATCGCCTGGATCAGCGGTCGGACCGGACTGCCACAGCTCTACACGATGGATGCGGACGGCGCAGGTGTCACTCGCATGACCGATGGAGGCTATGCGACTTCCCCGTCCTGGTCTCCTAACGGCCAGTTTCTGACCTTCGCCTGGGATCGTAAATACGGCCCCGGCGCTCCCGGTGGTCAGGACATCTACGTCATGGAGATTGCGACCAAACGCTGGATCCAGTTGACGCACGACACAGGCCGATGCGACTTCCCGTCGTGGTCGCCCGATGGACGGCACATCGTCTATGCCAGCAACTCCGGTGGCCGCTGGGAGATATGGACCATGCTGGCAGATGGAACGCAGCGCCACAAACTTAGCACCAACGGTGCGAACGATATGCCGAACTGGAGCTGGAAGTAAGTTAAGCTTGAATACGAACGTGGCTTGCCGCCACACAGAACGCGTTCCGCGGAGGGAAAGAGAAAGATGATCGACACGAAATTAACGGCAGCAAGGGTACAACGTAATGCACTGATGGCTCTTGCCCTTGGAGCTCTGGTCCTCAGCGGATGCCATAAAAAAGCTAGCGCGCCTCCACCAGCGCCACTGCCCAGCACTGCAACAGAGAGCGTTCCCACAGCGACGCTCACGGCAGATCCCGCGTCTATTGATCTCGGCCAGTCGGCGGTCCTGAACTGGCGCACACAGGGTGCGACCACGGTTTCCATCGACGGTATCGGCAATGTAAATCTGAACGGTACGCAGACTGTCACACCCTCTGCTTCCACGAATTTCCACCTTGTGGCCAAAAACGATGCTGGCGGAATGACGGAAGCAAATGTTCGCGTGACCGTTCGTGTTCCCGTCGCTCCTACGGCGGACAACAGCAATCAGGGCGATATGGGCTCCGAAGCTGCGTTCCACCAAAACGTGCAGGATGTCTTCTTCGATTACGACAGCTATGATCTTCGTGCGGACGCCGCAGCATCGGCACAGCGTGCTGCTTCTTACCTGGCTGCTCATCCCGCAATCAAGATCGTCATCGGCGGGTATTGCGATGAACGCGGATCGGCGGAGTACAACCTGGCCCTCGGCGAGAATCGTGCCAATGCCGCGGAGAACGCTCTGGTTGGTGCGGGTGTTAGCCCTAATCGGATGCGCG
>JAHFTZ010000207.1 GCA_023265355.1 Terriglobus sp. | reverse complement strand
ATGAGGTCCCTTGCGATGCGGAGACTCCGTTTGCGCTGCCAAACTCGATTCAGACACCCCCAGCAACAAACCCAGCACACTCACCAGAGCCCATCTCATCTCGGAGCCTCCTGTCCATGGGAAGGAATGTGTACCCGCCTCCCGATCTCTCGGTCAAGTGACGATTGCTACGAAATCCCCGCAGCCTTATAGATCGCTTCCATCGAAAGATGGTCCTTCAAGCCCACTTCGCCATTGGCCCTCGGCTCTGTATTCGTACGGATATTCTCCGCCAGCGCCTCGGCCTCAAGCCGTAGCTGAGTGGCCTGCTTCGGGCTGCTAAGGTCGATCTTGGCGTCGCCTTTCCCGACCAGATGAATACCGCCATTCCCATAAGGATTCTCGAACGAAAGCATGCCCTTTTCGCCATGAATCTGCAGCGTCCCCGGCAGGTTGGCACCATAGCTCGTCGTGCAGGCGGCGAGAGCGCCGGAGGGAAACTTCATCGTCCACGCCACCGTCTCTTCGACTTCCTTGAAGCGCCCGGAGGTCGTGTCCTGCGTCGTCGCCACGGCGGTGTAGGCCGCGGGATCTTCTCCCAGAAGGAAGCGGATCGCGTTCAGGGGATAGACACCCACATCGAGCAGAGGTCCGCCGCCCGCCAGCTTTTTATTCAGACGCCAGACATTCGGCCTGCTATTGAAGCCGAACGACCCCTGCGCCTCCACCACCTTGCCCAGCGCTCCGGAGGAGATCATCTCCCGCGCCTTCAGATGCAGAGGCTCGTACTGCATGCGATAGGCGATCATCAGCTTCACATTCGCCGCGCGGCAGGCTTCGATCATCGTGCGCGCCTCGGCCGACGTGCTCGCCATAGGCTTCTCGCACAACACATGCTTCCCGGCCTTCGCCGCTGCGATGGTGTTCGCCGGATGGATCGCATTCGGCGTCGCCACGTAGACCGCCGTGATCGCAGGGTTAGAGCGCATCTGATCCATCTGGTCGTAGGTGTAGATCTTCGCGTCCGGACGGTTGTATCGCTGCGCCCACTCCTTCGCTTTGTCGGGATGGCCGGTCACAAACGCTACCACTTCCACGCTCTGCGAGGACGCAACCTCTTCCATGAAATCCTTGGCGATCACGCCCAGGCCGATGACGGCGAAGCCCATCTTCTTCGAGGGCACGGAGGTCTGCGCACCCAACCGTGCATGCAACTGGGTAGCGGCCAGCGAAAGGGCGGAGAGTCGCGTGAAATCTCTACGATTCATAAAATCTAAATGCCTCCTGCCGAATGAGTGTGCCACAATCTGTGGTCTATGATGTCAGCGACATTTCTCGCCGCCAATCTTCTTCTGCTGTCGCTCACCGCCTCGGCACAGACACCTCCCACGCTCGCGGCCACCTCGGCCCCAAGCCCGATGCTCGACCCGCTCCGCTTCAACGACGGCACCACCGTCGCCAGCGCAAAACAATGGCCCGCCCGCCGTGCAGAGATCTTCCAGATCTTCGAGCGCGAAGAGTACGGCCAGAGGCCACCGGGAACGGAAAAGAAGCTCCGCTGGCACGTGGACGAGGTCGCCCCCGTAACCTCCGGCTCGCTCGCCGGAATCGCTCTGCGCAAACGCATCACGCTCTTCTTCCCCGCGCCCTCTGCCGCCGTGGCGCGCCAGTTTCCGCATACAGCACGCGAAATGCACCTGCTCCTCTACACTCCGCTCGCGAAGAAATCCGAACGGGTCCCCGTCGTCCTTGGTGTATCTTTCGCCGGAACATGGGCCACAGCGGACGACCCCGGCGTTCCCTTGGGCACGGCCTGGCCGACGGGTCTGCCCGATCGCGATCTCGCCTTCACCGACGCCCATCCCGCTACCGAGGCCGACCGCACACACCAACTCATCCAGGGACACAGCCAGTGGCAGGCAAGGAAGATTCTCCAACACGGCTTCGGCCTCGCCACCTTCTACTACGCCGACCTCGAACCCGACGGAAAGGGAGGCTGGCCTTTCGGCGTGCGCCCGCTCTTCTTCCGTCCGGGCCAGACCGCTCCCGCCGTCGGCGATTGGGGAGCCTTCAGCGTCTGGGCATGGGGCTCTTCACGCGCGCTGGACTACCTGCAGACCGACCCCAACGTCGACCCGCTCCACGTCGCCATCACCGGCCACTCGCGCCTGGCCAAGACCGCCGACTGGACCTCCGCCACAGACACGCGCTTCTGGCTTCTGCTCAGTAATGAAGGAGGCAAAGCAGGCGACTCCATCCTGCATCGTCTACAGGGCGAACCTATCGCCCACCTCTGGGACAAGTTTCCCTACTGGTTCACACCGGCCTTCGGGCACTGGGCAAACCGCGACGCCGAAACGCCCTTCGACGGCAACCTTCTGATCTCCCTTACCGCACCGCGCCCCGTCTACGTCGGCTCCGCCATCGGCGACGCGTGGAGCGATCCTCTCGGCGAGTTCCTCAGCGCAAAAGATGTCGGTCGCGTCTACGCCCTCTTCGGCAAACAGGGATTAGGCGTCGACGAACAACCGCCGCTCGACACCCCCGTCATGCACGACGTCGGCTACCACCTGCGCACCGGCAAGCACGACGTCACGGCCTTCGATTGGGACGCATATCTTAAGTTCATGGAGATGCACCTGCACTAAACAAGATCACGAACTATTATTTTCGATAGATTTTTTCTTTCACGGACAGATCATGTCACGTGTGCCTGAGAGATTCTCTTTTTTATGAAGAGGTGGGAATATTTTCCCCGCATTCTTGTCCCTATTCATAGCCAGCCATCAATGGGCAAGCTTGAAGAGGTTGAATGAGAGTTGCATTTCTAGGGGTTCGCGTAAAGGGACATCTTAATCCCACCACCACACTCGCCCGTAAGCTTAAAGCTCGTGGGCACGATGTGGTGTTCTTATCCGTTCCGGATACCGAACCCTTTGTGCGAGCCGCGCACCTTCCATATGTCCCATTTAGCGAGAAGGAATTCCCCGTCGGTTCGCTCGCCAAATCTCTTGACCAGTTGAACAAGCTGCAGGGACAGGAAGCTCTGGAAATGGTCATGCGCCTGGTTTCCGCCAACATGGAATCGTCTTTCAGGAATCTGCCGCAGGCACTGCGGGACGTCAAAGCGGATGCGCTCATCCTCGACGAAGTTGATCGCGGCTTAGGTTGTGTTCCGATGCATCTGGGCATGCCGTACGTGCATATCTCAAACGCTCTTCCCACCGATCTTAGCGGAGCAACGCCACCCTGTACCTTTGACTGGCCCCATGAGACGACCCCTGAGGCATTCGCGAGAAATCAGGCAGGCGCACGCAATCTGCTGCAGATGTACGAACCCATCCTCTCCATCGCGCGCGGATATGCAGAGCGCGTCGGCCTGAAGATCGATTGGAACAATCCCTACGCCACGATTTCGCCCCTAGCCTGGCTCACCCAGATGCCCAAAGAGTTTGACTTCGAGAGTTCGCACTGGCCCGCACAGTTTCACTACACGGGCCCATTCCACGATGGACTGGGAAGAATCGAATCCGATTTTCCGTGGGACAGGTTGACAGGTGAACCCTTGGTCTACGCCTCCATGGGAACGCTCCAGAACGGTCTCGAATCCGTATTCCAGACGATCGCGGATGCGGTGGGCGAGAGATCTGGAGTGCAGCTTGTGCTCTCTATCGGACCCACGCTCGATCCTGAAAAGCTAAGCCTGCTCCCTCCCAATTGCATTGTCGTAAAGAATGCTCCCCAGATGGAACTTCTCAAGCGTGCCACCCTTTGTATCACTCACGCCGGTCTGAACACAGCCCTTGAATCTCTGACGCAGGGTGTCCCCATGGTTGCGATCCCGGTTTCAATCGATCAACCAGGCGTTGCTGCGAGGATCGCCTACATGCGGACTGGCGCCTTTCTTCCGATCAAAAATCTGACCAGGGCCCGGCTTTCGCCCCTCATCGATGAGGTTTTGAGTAATCCGGAGTATCGACAGAATGCGATGAAGATAAAGGAAGCCATCGTTCGAACCAATGGGCTGGAAAAGGCAGTCGACGTAATCGAGCAGGCGTTTCATCTCCCGCCTCTGGGCGTCCCGGGGCCTAGCGGAGAGTTGAGCTAAAACTACTTCGGCAAAGGCTGAGGCCGGGGTCCATCCTTCGTCATCTTCACCGGTACGATGTTGCCGTTGGCATCGAAGGACATCCGGTCGAGGACCAGACTATGCACCAGCGAACCAAAGGTTTGCTTACTCATACCGAAGCGCTACGATTGGATCGATCCGGGTCGCTCGCCGCGAAGGCATGTAGGCCGCCAACAGGGCAATCAGGAAGAACAGCACCGACACGCAGGCAAAGGCGAGTCCGCTATCCACCGTGCTCAGACCATAGAGAACACCGCGCAACAGATACACCGCGCCCATCGAGAACACTATCCCTGCAAGAATCCCAACCATCACGGGCCGTGTGCTCTCACGCAGGATCAGGCGAATGATGTTCGGCCTGCTCGCTCCAAGCGCCATACGAATGCCTACCTCGCGTGTGCGCAGAACAACGATATAACTGACCGTCCCGTAAATGCCCATGAGTGCCAGAACTAGGCCGACTGCACCAGTGGAAGAAGCAATCGCCGCAGAAAAGGTGGACACCAAAAAGCGCGGAGTCTGCCGCAACATCTCCTCTAAGGAGGCAGAGATGAACACAACATCCGGATCGAGAGTTGCCATCACCGGACGCAGCGCCTCCTTGAACGCTGCGCTCTCCATCTGCGTACGCACCAGCAAAGGCCCAGTCTGCGTCTTGTCTACTTGCATGGGTACGTAAATCTGTTCGACATCGCTTCCGTCGGTCATCTGGCCCAGCACGTCATGCACCATGCCAATCACCTGGAACGTCGGTCCATTGGGCAGTTTCTCTCCCTTGTTGCGGTACAGGTCACCCGCGCCGAGGCGCAGGCTTCGACCAATTGGATTTTCTCCTGGCCACAGGCGCTTCGCGGCAGACTCGCTCAGGATCACCGATGCCTCAGACTCTCCACCCTGAACTGAAAAGTTGCGACCTGCGACGTGCTCTATACCTAGCGTCTGGAAATAATTCGGTTGAACATAGGTGTAGTACAGGAATGCTTTCGCATTTTGGTTGGTGGGCACTTCTCCATTTGTCGTGACCGCAGCGGTACGGACACCGCCACCGTCTGGTGCGCGACCGACCGTCGTCTCAACCA
>JAHFTZ010000206.1 GCA_023265355.1 Terriglobus sp. | reverse complement strand
CGGTCTCTATGACGATCCGCGTCCCTCGCCCGAAGTCATCTTCGCGGATCTTCCCGGATACGGCTACGCGAAGATCTCCAAGTCCATCTCCGCCGAGTGGTCTGGCTTCATCGATCCCTATCTCGCAGACCGAGAGACACTCGCCCTCTGTATCTGTCTGGTGGACACGAATATTCCGCCCCAACCGCCAGATACCCAGCTCATTAACTACCTGCGCGAGATCCGTCGTCCCTTCCTCGTTGTGGGGACCAAGAGCGACAAACTCTCGAACAATACACTTGGCAACTCGGTACTGGCTCTTAAAAAGGGCCACGGCGTGGATGAAGTGATGCCATGCTCAGTGAAAGACCAGCGCAACATCAAGCAACTCTGGGCGCGCATCCTGGCCACGCGAGACAAGCCCTTCGCCGATTAGCTCCTCAGAGACGCGACCACCTTTGCCGTCGTAATTACCTGTCCCACGTGCCGCTGCGTATGTTCCGCTACGTGAATCAGGATGCTCCCGACGGTCGTCGGGATTCCGGCACGTCCGAGACCCCGAGGAGTGTTTAGATCGACAGGCTGTAAGGCCGCCAAGCGCTGGATCGTCCTTCGAAGGGTCTCCTCGAGCTCCGCAAACAACTCCGCAATGTTCGGCGATGCCTCTTCCTCCGTTCGCAACGCCAACAGTTGGTCTTCACTCAGGGCATTCCCTTCCGCATAGGTCATCAGGCGGTCGAGACTGCGTGCAATATGGCGCACCTGAAACGCAACTGAAGGTAGGCCATGCGGGCGCGATTCCAGATCCTCCAGAGGAAGCGGCTTACACCATGCCTCGATGTCCTCTCCGGCCTGCTCCAGGGCGTGGAGCACGGCACGATGGACTACAGGAATATCGGAGTGCGTCCGGCGAAGCCAGGGTTCGGGTTGGGGTGCTGCCATAGGGTTTCTCTCCTGGATCAGGATATCCCCGCGCGACTGATAAACTTGGAAGCGATATGTTTGAGAATCTCCAGGAAAAACTTCAGCGGGCCTTCAAGAATCTTCGCGGCCAGGGCACCATCACGGAAGAAAACATCACCGAGGCGCTCCGCGAGATTCGCCTCGCCCTTCTGGAGTCGGACGTCAACCTGACCGTCGTCGGAACGCTCATCGAGCACGTCCGCGAAAAGGCCCTTGGAACGCAGGTCGCTACTGCTCTCTCCCCCACCGAGCAGGTCATCAAGATCGTCCACGATGAACTCGTCGAGATCCTAGGCCGTGACACGGCTCGCTTCAAGTTCGCCTCGCAGCCGCCTACCGTCATCCTGATGGCTGGCCTGCAGGGTTCCGGAAAGACCACCACCAGCGGCAAGCTGGCGGGCTGGTTAAAGAAGGGCGGACACCGCCCCATGCTGGTCTCGGTCGACGTCTATCGTCCCGCAGCGCGTCAGCAGCTGGAAATCGTCGCCAAGTCCATCGGTGCGCAGATCTATCTGGGCGATCTGAAGGGCGAGCCAGCAGGCACACCACTTGTGGAACGCCTGGCGCGCGAAGCCAAACGCGAAGCCGCAAACTTCGGCTGCGATGTTCTCATCGTCGATACCGCAGGACGTCTTGGCATCGATCAGCCGTTGATGGACGAGATGGCTTCCCTGAAGAAGCTCCTCAACCCCAGCGAAATCCTCTTCGTCGCAGACGCGATGACGGGACAGGACGCGGTGAACTCCGCCGACGCCTTCCACAAGCAGCTTGGCATTACCGGCGTTGTCCTTACCAAGATGGACGGCGACGCACGCGGCGGTGCGGCTCTTTCGATTCGCAATGTCACTGGCGCTCCGGTGAAGTTCATCGGAACCGGTGAAAAGCCGGATGCCTTTGAAGCCTTCCATCCTGACCGTATCGTCTCCCGCATCATGGGTATGGGCGACGTCGCCACCCTGCTCGAACGCGCCGAAGAGAAGCTCGATCGCGGCAAGAGTGAAGAGTTTGCCAAGAAAGCCCTCTCAGGCGACGGCTTCTCCCTCGAAGACTTCCGCGATCAACTCCGCCAGATCAAGAAGCTCGGATCGATGCAGTCAATCATGAAGATGCTTCCGTCGGTCGGCCCCTTCCAGGGTCTGCAGGCTGCAGCAGAGAACGTCGACGAAGGCCAGCTCACGCGCACAGAAGCCATCATTAATTCCATGACGGCACGCGAGCGGGCGAACCACGAGATCATCTCCGGCCAGCGTCGCAAGCGCATTGCTCGCGGCTCGGGAACCTCTGTGCAGGACGTCAACAACCTTCTTCGCCAGTACGCGCAGATGCGCAAGATGTTCAAGGGCATCGGTTCGGGTGGCGGCAAGATGCAGCGCCGCCTGATGAGCCAGATGGGCGGCATGAACCGCTTCGGCCGGTAGTGATGTCTGCACTCCAGCCGCGTCTCGACGAGATTACGCAGAACACAAGAAAGCTCGTGCAGGAAGAGCGTCTGGCCATCGGCGAACGCGCCGTGGCGGATCTCTTCGAGAGCGGCATCGAAGACCGTGCGCTGAAGGTTGGCGATACGGCACCCGCCTTCGCTCTCCCCGACGCCATTAGCGGCAAGATCATCAAGTCCAGCGACCTGCTCTCGCTCGGTCCGCTTGTGATCGACTTCTTCCGTGGCCGGTGGTGCCCTTACTGCGTCACCGAATTGGAGACCTGGCGCGACCTGCAACCTCGGCTACGCGAACTGGGTGCGCTCGTCGTTGCGATCTCGCCACAGACGCTGCGGCAGAGCGACTTTACCGTGCAGCAGCACGGGATTCCCTTTCCTCTGCTTCGCGATGAAGGCTGCACGCTTGCAGAGCAGTTCGGTGTGGCCTACTCCCTTACGCCCGAGATGCAGCGCTATTACCGCTCTATCCTCGTGAACATTCCCTTTATCAATGCCGGACGGAACGTCATGGCCTCGGCAGATGCGGCGCTGGAGCGCGACTGGATGCTTCCCATTCCTGCGACCTTCGTGGTCAATCGTGACGGCGTCATCACCTACGCCGAAGCGCATGCGGACTTCCGCGTTCGCCCCGAGCCCGAAGAGGTTCTTGCCGCGCTTCAGCGTAGCTGAAACTCCGGCGCTCCTAACACCAGCGCCGTCAGCATGTCGAGTGTCGAAGCAGAGTTGGCCGCTCCCGCCGAAGCCGACTGATGCAACTGCTGCAGGATCAAGCCATTCGTCTGCGCCGAAACGTCTCCTCCCACCAAGGTCGTCTCCAGGACGGAAAGCGCCAGCTCCGCCCCGGTTCCAGTAGCTACGGAGCTGGCACCGGTGGCGGCTGTGACGGCCGGCGTCGCGGCCTCGTCCATCTCACCGTCTGGGCCACCACTCCGATGCGAGATGCGGACTTCACGCACCTTGGCGGGAGACGATGCACCGGGCAAGGGAGCGCCTTTCAAAGTTGCGCGCGAGGCAATCGTGGAGGGTGTCGTCCCCGCAGGCTGAGACATCAGACCCAACGCGAGCAGACGCGACGAATCGAAGCGCTGTCCGCCGAACTTCCCGCCTGTAAGCATCAGGGCGAAGTTCAGGCGATCCAGCAGAGCTCCAGTGTTCATCCACTTATCCGCTGTAATGTAGTAGCCCGTCGGCGGAAGTGCGCGATAGAGCCCCATGCCCATCCGGTCGATGGCTTGCGCGATCGCACCGGGATTCGTCGGATCGGTCGCCGTGGTGCGGAAAGTGGAGGCAACAAACTCAACCGGCGTCTTCACTTTGTTCCGGAAGTACTTGCGTGAGTTGAACTCCGGCGACTGCACCATCGTCCGGAGCATCGCGCGGATATCTCCACCGGTCGTCATGTAGGTCTGCGCGATGCGTTCGACGGCCGACGCAGGAGGGTCGTCCGCAAGAAAGCGCTGTGCGAGCTTCCACGCGATGAAGTGAGCCGTCTTCGGGCTGGCCGCCAAGGCCTTAAGCGCGGTGGTTCCCTCGTCCGCCTCGCCGGCATGAATGGTCTGTCCCAGCCACTGCTTTGGCCCCGGTTCGTGCTTCTTCGGGTCGAAGAGGTACGGTCCCGCGAGTTCGGGATGATCGACCGACCATCCGGTAAGCACCGCTGCCAGGCTGGTCACGTCGGCTTGTGAGTAGCCGCCGCTCACCGAGAGAGTGTGGAGCTCCATCACCTCGCGCGCATAGTTCTCATTTAGACCGCGATTGCCTCGCTTGCCGTTGGCGTTATTGCCACCATTCGCCTGTGAGTTGGGGCCGATGGAGAGCCAGTTATCGAGATAGATCATCATCGCCGGACTGGTGGCCGTCGCCATCAGCAGATCGCTGAACTTGCCCAGTGCGTTTTTGCGGATCACGTCTCGTTCGTAGGCCGTCGTGTACCACTGGTCAGAATCTTTCGGAGCGTAGATATTGAAGTGGTTGAACCAGAAGTCCGCCATAACCGCCTGCAACTGGCGTTCGGAGAGAATATCTCTCAGAATCCGCGCCTGCGTCAGCTCGTTCAGGGCAAGATAGGCGGGTCCCACACCGGCTGCCATGCAGTTGAAGTACTCGCGCTCTCGTGGGGTAAAGTCCGCCATGAGCGTGGTCTTCTGCTGCCCCGCAACATTCGAGGTAAAGGCGGCGCGATCTGCTACCGGTAACGCAAGCAGCGCCTTCATACGTTCGGCTTTGGGCAGAGAGAAGAGCTGGCCTGCGATCCGCGCTGCCGTGGTCTTGTCGATCTCTTTTTGCGGATCTACCGCCCCTGCAGGCCTGGCATCAGCGACATTCAGCTGCGCCGTATGCTTGGCGTCACGCTCGAGCTGCAGTTTGTAGAGCTGCACCTCATAGACAGCGGCAAGCTGAGGATCCGTGGGAGTCTGTGCTTTGCCGTCGGCTATGCGCGTAATGGTTCCACGGTCGGGGAATGTCGCCAGCACCTGCGGCGAAGACATGACCAGCGTGGGATAGTCGCGCAGCCTTCGCTCCAGATCTCCGTCAGGAATCGCTGCTGGATTAAGCTGCTGTTCGAACCATTTGTCCGGGCCATCCGCCCCTGCCGCTACCAGCTTTTCTACCTCTCCTGGTCTCGCGCCAAAGGTGAAGCGATCCAGGAACTGCGATGCCCTCTCGCGCGCCGAGAGTGGAGCGACTGCAGCGGCCTGCGCTTTGACCTTGGGCTTCGGCTTAGCCGCGTGGGCTGAGAACGCGGCCAGCGCACCGAAGAGAACGAATCCACTGAGGGCCCGAAGGCGCATGCACACTCCTGTCGCACATC
>JAHFTZ010000205.1 GCA_023265355.1 Terriglobus sp. | reverse complement strand
TGAAGACGATCTGCAATCCACTTTCCATGACGAAATGGCCCTCCCCGGCCACGGCGTGTGCAGGGAGAGGCATGACCGGTAGCGACGTGGGCATAGTTGCTGCTTGCGGAGCGGCCAGCATGGGGCAAGCCATCGGGAGAGACGCGATTGCAATGGCCGAGAACAGGAAGCTGGAAAGGAGATTCAACGGGTAACGAGTGGATTGCACAGATGCCTCCGGCAGAAAGATTGAAAAATGGAGTTCAGAAAGATTGTTTTGGAAAGGCGAAGATCGATTACCGGAATTATAGATAAAGCGCTTAACTTTGTGGTATTTCTTATATTCACTTTCTTTCCGACGATCTTCGTCCCCAGTAACACCCCGAAACGTTCCGGTACTCTCTTCGCATGAAGCTACCCCGGAGGTCTGTCTTGAGCACGACCGAGCGCAAAGAAGGCACGATCCTGAATCCGGATTCGAGCCTCCATAACTCTGATCTTGCGCCGACCACACCTGCGGCGCGGACATGGAGCACGTACAACTACGTGGCGCTGTGGTTTTCCATGTCGATGGAGGTAACAACCTTCATGCTGGCGTCTTCGCTGATTGCGGGCGGCATGAACTGGAAGCAGGCCATCTTTACGATTTTGTTGGCAAACCTGATCGTTCTGATCCCGATGGTACTCAACGCCCACGCGGGTGCTAAGTATGGTATTCCCTTCCCTGTTTTTGTTCGATCGAGCTTTGGGACACGTGGCGCAAATATTCCCGCGATGCTCCGCGCGTTTGTAGCGTGTGGCTGGTTTGGCATTCAGTCGTGGATTGGCGGCCAATCGATCGCGGCGATCATCAACGTGATCTGGCCCAGTACGTTGGCGAATCCCTCGTTAATTTGGATCTGCTTCGTTGGCTTCTGGCTGTTGAACATGCTCGTGGTCTGCCGCGGTCTGGAGTCGATCCGCTTTCTGCAGGGCTATTCTGCGCCGTTCCTTCTCGTCATGTCCCTCATCCTTCTGGCCTTCATGACGCATAAGGCGGGCGGTTTCGGACCGATGCTGCACGCTCCGAGCCGGTTTCCGTCGCATGCCGCTTTCCTACACTTCTTTTTTATCGCTCTAACCGGCATGGTGGGGAACTGGGCGACACTGTCGCTGAACATCCCGGACTTCACACGCTTTGCCAAATCACAGGACTCGCAGATCGTTGGTCAGGCCTTCGGTTTACCGGTCGCGATGACCTTGTATAGCTTTATTGGGATCGGATGTACCTCCGCATCCGTAGTGGTCTTCGGGGAACCGATCTGGAATCCGATTACGATGCTTGGCCGCTTTCATCAACCGCTACTGGCCTTCCTGGCATTTATCAGCATCCTGATCGCAACGCTCAACGTGAATATCGGAGCCAATGTGGTGGGGGCATCGAACGATTTCTCAAACTTAGCGCCACGGTTCATCAGCTTTCGTATGGGCGGACTCATTACCGGCGTCCTTGGTCTGGCGATGCAGCCATGGAAACTTATGGCGAGTCACACGAACTACATCGGCTGGCTCGTGGGTTATTCCGGACTGCTCGGTCTCGTCGCCGGCATCATGGTGGCTGACTATTTTTTCCTTCGAAAGACAAATCTGAACCTTCTGTCTCTCTATCATCGCCATGGCCCGTACGAATACACACAGGGATTCAATCTGCGCGCAATCATTGCTTTGGCCGCAGGTGTGTTCGCTGCGCTGATCGGTCTGGTTGTTCCCGTTCTGCGTCCATTGTTTGATTACGCATGGTTCGTAGGATTTTTTCTGTCTGGACTTCTGTACGTATTTCTAATGCCGGTGCAGATATCTCGCCCTTCCTCTCTCTTGGAGCATTCACAATGAAAAAGAACTTCCCGGGCTTTCTTGGTGCACTTGCACTGTGCACTTCACTGTCCATCTCAACCCCTTGTGCATACGCACAGGAAGGCGGCGAGTACAAGATTCGCCTCGACCAGCCCCAGCAGGTCATCAAGGGACTTGGCTTCGAGATTCAGAGTGACAGCATCGGTTCACTGAACCTGGGCATGCCGGAAGAGGTTGTGGCGGTGCCACACGATCTGACCCCCTCAGAGAAGACGCGGCTTTATAAAGAGATGCTCCGTGGTTTTCGTTACACGCGGCTGGCTTTGGGACTCTATCTCCGTGGTTTGGATCCTGAGCAGAAACACATCAGCGAGCGCTATCCCGGACAGATGAAAGACCTGGCGGCGATGCAGAAGGTCGCTGGCATTGAGGGTTTCGATGTCGAGTACTGGTCCGCTGCTCCCTACTGGAAGAGCGGCAAGAGCTTCTATGGCGGCACGGTAGCGGCACATACGCCGGAGTTCTTTGATGCTTTCTCGACCGCGATGGTGGACGACGTGCGCTATCTGCAGTCACACGGTTTGACCGTTTCGATGTGGGGTCTGCAAAATGAACCCGTCTTCGGCATGACACCTCTGAATGGCGGCGCGGATGGAAAGACGCTGGTAACGAAGATGCCCTACGGCATCGGCTACTACAGCCCGGAAGACTATGCGACGACGCTGAAGTACACCATACCCAAGCTGCGCGCTGTGCTGCCGAATCTGCATATCCACGCAAACAGCTGGGACGGACCCGCGGGTCCCTATGCTGACGAGATCCGTAAGGATCCCGCGCTACTGAAAAATATCGATGCCTGGACTTGGCATCAAGTGGGCGAGAACTCGAACACGCAGATCGACCTGCAGACGAAGTACATGCAGGGCGCAGGTGGAAAACCAGTTTACTCAAACGAGTTCGAGTATCAGCCGAGAGACCTAAAGAAGGTTGATTCACCCTTCATGAACACAGGGCAGTCCCTGATGAACTGGATGGTGTTTGAAAATTCGCCAACGTGGTTCTGGCTGCATGCCCTGAAACCAGTGACCAATCTCGAGGCGACCGGATATGCGCTTGGTTTCTGGCGTCCCGAGGGCGTGTTGAAGAACAATCTGCGCCCTGCCCTGCAAGCTGGCCATTGGGAGTTCAACGCAGAAAACTGGAATGCACTGGCAGGGTTTCTGAAGTATCTGCCGTGGGACTCGACCCGCTTCACGGTGGAAGAGAGTATTGTTCAGCACGATCAACGAATCCTCGTTTGGCGATCGAAAAAAGGCAAGTTGGGAATTGTTGTTTCGAACCGTGGAACAAAGCCCTATACCTTCCACCTGACGGCCGCAGACAAGCTCTCGCTTACCGGGCATCGATACACGGTAAAGGCGCTGGACGTCGCGCTGGGTAAAAAAACTGGAAGCACCGTAGACCTTACCGTCGAACCGCAGTCTTACGAGTTCTGGATTGGACGTTGAGTCAGCGTACGAACGAACGACTTAGTCGACGAAAGGTGCTCGCTTTCAACGAGCGCCTTTTATCATTCAACGTACCGCTTCAACTTCGTAGGATTCACCAGCCTTCGGCATAAACGAAAATCCATGGAGAGTGGGCACTGCATGGACTTCGACGCCTTTACTGTCGGTGACACGGACCTTCTTCCAGGCAATTCCGGCGGGAAGCCCACGTACGTGCACACTGAAAGCTTTTGGGTTATCCGGCAAAGTCTGGGAGACGGTGGCGTCCTGCGCAACCGGGTAAACGCATGCGACGACTTTGCCGTCGATCTCTTCCAGAGTCACTCCTGAGCCGCCAATGAAGAGCGGTGTTTTCCCGGCGGGAAGAGCGAAGGACTTCAACGTATGTCCGCCAGGATAAAGTTTGCCGGTATCAAAATCTATCCACTGCCCCTTAGGGAGATAGATGTCGCGTGCCATGGCGCTTTCATAGTCCTGGCCATAGAGCGGTGTCGCCAATACTGCATCCCCGATCATCCATTCGTAGCCGCGTTCTGTGGCGTTTTCCCGCCCGTAGGCCCTTGGGTCTTCGGGGAAGGCGATTGGAAGCGGCGTCATCGTCCATGGGTATCCATCCGTTGCGAACTTTCGTGCATTGCTGAAAAGGTAAGGGGCAAAGCGCGCGTGCAGCTTTGCAGCGTCAAGCATCACTTTCGCGACTCTGGGTGAGAAGCTCCACGGCGGTTCACCCATTCCCATCGAACTGTGCAGAGCGGCCCACTGTGCATTGCGCATCATGTAGGTTTCCATCTTCGCGGTACGCTGCGTGGAGAAGTGGTTTTCTCCGAAGGTGCCACCAACGATATCCGGGTAGACGAGTGGAAATCCTGCATAGGCCAGCGCAAGCGAATTTACGGGGCCTCGGTCCTGATCCTGGTTGTAGTTGAAGTCGTTAATGCGGTGGAGATCGCCGTTGGACGATAGATAGCCGTTGCGTTCGATGATCAGTTTGTTGTCCGCCATAAGTCGGTCGTTTGTGGGATCGACCTTGTCATCGCGCAGGCCGTATCCATCGTAACCGTAAAAATCTTCCTTATAGCCGTCTACTCCATAGTCCTCCCATTTCTTTACCAACCCCATGTACCAGTCGAGCGCTTCGGGTTTGTGCGCTTCCAGAAGGTAGTAAGGCATCTTTGGCCAACCGCCTTTGAATATTTGAGGCTGTCCATCTTTCTCGATGAAGTACCCTTTCTCTACACCCTCTTTCGAATAGGGGCCGGTGGTGATGAAGGTGATCCGGAGACCAAGCATGGTCTTCAGCTTTTCGTCATGAAAGTGTTGCAGGAGGGCTTTTGGGTCTGGATACTTTTCTTTATCCCAGAGGCCAAAGCTGGTGGTTTCATGCATCTCTGGAGGCGCGGGCCAGAAGCCGGAACCGATGACGATCCACTTGAGCGGATAACCTTCGGCGAGATAGCGGTCGATGCTTTCGCGGTCCGTCTTTGCGTTGGTCTCCCAGCCTAGCGCGCCGAAGGCCTCCCATCCCACACCGAAAGCCTCGTACTTTGGCATCATAACCTTGAACCCCGCATCATTACGGGCCTTGAGATACTCCGCATAAATCTGGTGCGGATCTCCAAAGAAATAGTGCATCGGGACCTTTGCACCCGCATGGGTCACGCCTTGTACGATCTGTTCCTGCGATGTATGAACGATCTTCGTGAATGGATCGATGAGGAGTTCGGCGAAGTTCTGTTTGGGATAGATGACGAAGTTGCTGACGAGCCGGGTCAGTCCCTGCCCTGAGAGGAAAGTGTCATCGGAGAAGCCGCTGACATCGGTATTGAACTGTTTGTTGGCCAGAGTCGAGAATTTCTTCTGTTCCACAGCATGGTCGGCAAGCCCAT
>JAHFTZ010000204.1 GCA_023265355.1 Terriglobus sp. | reverse complement strand
GAGTCGACGGTGTAAGGGGCGGATTGGTCTGGTGGAAGCTGGTGATGGCTGCCGTGATCGCCACCGTCTTTTTTGTAGGGATGAGCGGATGGATGTTACGACGAGTGATTCCGTGACGCCTAAACGCTGGAGCTTTGAAGTGTGCGCAGAGGGAGCCCGCGCATGCCGGATCGCCGAGGAAGGCGGCGCAACTCGCGTGGAGTTGTGTGCGCGGCTGGATGTGGGCGGGGTAACGCCTTCGGTAGACCTGATTCAAGAGTGCGTTGCGGCCACTTCCCTTCCGGTACACGGCATGGTGCGGCCAAGGGGTGGATCGTTCGTCTACAGCAACTCCGAATTCGCGGAGATGGAAGACTCGGTGCGCATGGCGCGCGGTCTTGGGCTGCGTGGCGTGGTTTTTGGATTACTTCTGGAGAACGGAAGCGTGGATGTTGCACGCACTAGCGCTCTCGTTGCGTTGGCGAAGGCGGAGGGTTTGGAGGTGACGTTTCATCGGGCTATCGATGAGGCCACCCTCATCTTTGAAGCGCTGGAGGATGCGATTGCGTGCGGCGTGAACCGCATATTGACCTCGGGTGGCGCAGTGGATGTTGTTCGCGGTGCGGAAACCCTGGTGGATATGCAGCGCCGCGCGGCTGGGCGCGTAGTGGTGGCGGCCGGAGGTGGGGTGCGGGTTTCCAATGTTCCGCTGCTGGTGGAGATGGGTTTGCTGGACCTGCACGGGACCCTGACCACGGATGGAGCGGTTAGGGCTGAGGATGTCCGCGCCGTGGTTGGAGCACTGAGCGCGCAGCCTGGATTAGAACGTCGTTACTGATTCAGGCCGGGAAATAACGTTGTTTTGACGCCATCGCACGGACTGATGGGCATTTCTGAGCAATTCCCGGTTCTCTATGGAAGAACTTCAAAGGAGCGATCCATATGCCTACGCTATCGAATAAAACGGCCCTCGTGACCGGTGCATCTCGCGGTATTGGTAGAGCTACTGCAAGTGCGCTTGCGGCGGCAGGGGCACGAGTTCTGATTCATTACGGACGCAGCACTGCAGAGGCAAATTCGCTCGTAGAGAAAATTCGCGCGGGCGGCGGCCGTGCGGAGGCCCTGCAAGCGGATCTATCCGCTTCAGACGGTGCCAGCCTTCTGGCAGAACAGGTTCGCGCGGCAGTTGAAGGAAGGCTGGATATTCTTGTTTCCAACGCGGGCATCTCGCAGCGGCAGGGAGGTATCAAGGTCGAGGACTTCGATGACCTGTACACCACCAACGTGCGTGGCCCGTTTTTTCTGGTTCAAGAATTGTTGCCGCTTCTCGGCGACGGATCGAGTGTTACAGTCGTGACCTCCCGCTCTTCACAGATTACGGGAGGTTCCTCAGGACAGGCAGGTGTGCCCACAATTGCAGCCTACGCGGCAACGAAGGGCGCCCTTGAAACCCTGGTAAGGCATTGGGCTGCGGCGCTGGGGCCACTTGGCGTACGGGTGAACTCCGTCTCGCCCGGTGTGATTGACACGGACATGTCGAACTTTACAAAGACCGAATCGGGCCGCAATTTGGCGATTCAGATGCAGGCACTCAAGCGGATCGGACAGCCCTCCGACGTGGCCGACGTAATTTCTTTCCTGGCATCGGATGGAGCTCGCTGGATCACAGGCGCGAGCATTCCGGTAGACGGCGGAGCAAAACTCTAGATAGAACTAGTGGGCGTTGAGACCGTCGACCAGGGAGTTGCGGTAGGCACGGAAAGCAGGGATGGCCCCCAGAAGCGCAGCGGAGGCTATTGTGACGGCCGCGTAGATCTCGACGCGGGTCGATAGGCCTACAAGCGCTACCGGCAGGCCGAAGTGGTTCTCTATCGTGGTGTGGAGCGCGTAGAGAAGACTATAGACAGCCGCGATGCCCAGAGCGGTGCCCATTGTTGCGATGAGGGTGGACTCCAGCAGGAAGAGCGCAAAGATCTGGCGCGCGTGTAGGCCGACGGCGCGCAGGATGGCGATCTCACGCCGTCTTTCATTCAGCGCGGTATAGAGAGCGATGAGCATGGCCAGCAGGCCGACGACGAGGACTGCGGCGGAGACGAGCGAGAGCGCCGTGTCTGCATAATCGAGAAGGCCCCAGAGCTCCTGCAAGGTGAGCGAGGGGATGATGGCGGTGAGAGGTTCGGGTTTGTAGGTGCTGATCTCGCGTTGCAGATACAGGGTGCTGACGCGGGATTTTGCACCGAGGAGGAAGGCTGTGACCTCGTCCACCTTCAGCTTGGAGGGATCGAACTTTGGAGCGGCCTCGCCGATGGCTGGCGGCGTACCGCCCTCCCAGCCGAAGTGCATGGCCTCATCGCCGAGGAGGGTCATGTAGACGGCGCGGTCTACGGGCGTGGCGGTCGGCGCGAGGATGCCTACGATGGTGAAGGGTGTGTTGTCGTGCTTGATGATCGAGTGTTCCTGCACGCCGTGGGCGAGGACGATCTGCTGGCCAAGGTGATAGCCGAGGCGTTGTGCGACCTCTGCACCGAGAGCCACGTCAAAGAGCGCGGACGGGATGCGGCCCTGCGCGAGAGCGACGTGCTGTCCTCCACGGTACTGGTAGTGGGCGTAGAAGTTTTCATCAGTGGCGACGACACGATATCCGCGGTGCGAGTCGCCCATGGAGATGGGAATGGTCCATGCGACTGCCGGATGATGCGCGAAGTGCTGGTAGGTATCCCAGGAGATGTTGTTCGAGGCGTTGCCGATGTGAAAGACGGTGGAGAGCAGAAGAGGGAGATCTCCACCGCGTGCGCCGACGACGAGATCGGTACGGGAGAGCGTTCCGGAGAAGCCTGCCTGCGCTGCGTTGCGGAGCCGGTCTACACCGACGAGAAGCATGACGGAAAGTGCGATGGAGAAGATGGTGAGGGTCGAGGTGAGTGCCCGCGAACGAAGCGATCTAAAGGCGAGGCGAAGGAGGATCATGCGGCCTCCGTGGAGTTCGTCTGCGCCGCTTCGTTGATTGTCGCGAGGGAGAGCGTGTCATCAAAGCGCGTGGCTAGCGAGCGATCGTGCGAGACGAAGAGAAGCGTGGCGCTTGTCTCGGTCGTGACTTCGGTGAGCAGGGCGAGGAAGGCGTCGCGGCGGTCGGTGTCGAGCGACGATGTGGGCTCGTCCGCGATCACGAGCGCGGGCGAGCCGATGATGGCGCGCGCGATGGCGACACGCTGCTGCTGGCCGGTAGAAAGATGCGTGACGGGGGCATCGAGGTGCGCGTGGAGGTCGAGGCGCGTTGCGATGCGGCGGACCTCCTCCGCCGTCGTCGATGCCGTGATGCGTTTACGGCGCGCTGGATGAAGATCGCAGGGGAGAGCGATATTCTCGCGCACAGTGAGATACGGAATCAGGTTGAAGCCCTGGAAGATGTAGCCGATCTCGCTGCCGCGCAGAGCGTCGCGCGCGGAGGGAGAGAGTCTGGTGAGATCGCGTCCGAGAACTTCTACGCTTCCCAGCTGTGCGGTGAGTACACCGGAGATCAGCGAAAGCAGCGTCGTCTTTCCGCTGCCCGACGGGCCGTGCAGAAAGACACGGCTGCCGGTAGGGATCTGCAGTGAAGGAATACGAAGTATGGATGGGCCATTCTTGTATGCGAAGACCACGTTCGCCAGGTCGATTGCGTTACTGGTCATACGGCTTGACCGTGTCTCCGTCCATGTTGAACGAGACATCTCCATAAGGGCTCTGCACCGTGGAGACGTGAATGTGTCCGGTGACGACGATGGGTTCCGTGTAGGGAAACTTCGTCTTCTGGCCGCGCGTGAGCTTGACGTAGATCATCTGGTTTGGTGGAGGCGGGGGAACGTGTATGCAGGCACCGGCGAAGGGAACGAGAAGAAACTCGGTGACCATGTCCGCATCGTCTTCCAACGGAACCATGAAGCCGGGGATGGTGATGTTCTGGTTATTTAGAGAACGCGCGGGTGACGCCGGTTTGGCGTCGAGGGTCTTAAGGATCGACCATGTAACCGGTTGTGAAGCTGGTGTGGGCGCGGCGAAGAGGAGTGTGGTTGAGAGGACGGTTCCCAGGAGCAGGGATCTGAATTTCATCGCGTTCACCTCCGCTGATAAGTAAGACGGTTTTCGCTGTTGGTTTGTTGCGAGGTACACGTGATGAGTGAGCCAGCAAATGGAACGGCGCCCGGTGAACCGGGCGCCGTTCGTGCAGGTTGTTCCGGTTATTTGGGGGGAGCCGGGGTGTTCGGGTCGGCCGGGTTGGGCTTGGCCGTCTCCGGTGCGCGCATGTTGTAGCGATCCGGCGGTCCTTCTTCGTGAGTGTTCTTCTGCGACTCGGGGATCCAGACGGGCCAGCGCGTGGACTGCTGAACGCCGAAGGGACGCTCGGAGAAGGTGGACCAGTGGCGCATCATGGATGGATCCGAGGTGTGCTTCGGTGCGTCCCAGTTGTCGAACTCGATGGCGTTGAGATCGTAGACGATCCTGCCATCTTTGATGGTGAGTTCGCAGATCAGCTTCTCGTGACCGACGGCCCTGGCGCCGAACATGTCAAAGAAACCGAAGTTGCCCTTCTCCACGGAGAAGACAGCGACGTCCGCGATAGCTCCTGGCGAAAGGTTACCGAGCTGTTCCTGCTTGATCTCGTGCGCGGGGTTGGCCGTCATCTGCGTGAGGACTTCGGGGATGGTTTCGCCCATGAGGAGGAACTTGTCCGCGACGTTGAGGATGTCTTTCATCGAACCGTTCATCGACGTGATGTGCAGATCGGTGGAGATGGAGTCAGGCTTGTATCCGGCGCGCATGATGGGAGCGGCAACAGAGAATGCAAACGAGCCGCCACCATGACCGATGTCGCAGTAGATGCCACGCTTGCGCATGTCGATGAGCGCCTTGGACGGGCCACCGGTTTCTGCATCCTGCTCACCGCGATTACCAGCAAAGCAATGCGTGTAGATGTCTCCCGGCCGGAGGTACTTGGTGACGAGATCGTAAAGCGGGCGCTCGATACGACGTGCGCCGTAGTCGATCATGACGGGGACGTTTGCGATGTTGCCCGCGATCACCGCCTGCTCGTAGGGCTTCCACTCCGGACCGTTGAAGTGGGCGCTCTTGATACCAACAACGACGCCGGGATACTTGAGTGCAAAGTCGCCTGTGGCCTTGCCGTCCATGTCGTCAAGGTAGTCTTCGTATTTGCCACCGCGCATACCGGAGCCGACGATATTGAGCTCAGCCAGGACGCGCGTGATGGAACGGTC
>JAHFTZ010000004.1:4657-18624 GCA_023265355.1 Terriglobus sp. | reverse complement strand
CCCAGCTTCGCCGGGATACCAGGCCTCAAGCAGAGCGTCCGTCTCCCTTCCCTGAAGGGCAATCGCGCTTCCGTTCATGAGGACGACAACGAGAGGCTTACCCGTCGCCTTCACGGCGCGAAGCATCTCCACCTGCGCGTGCGGCAGCTCAAGGTCCGTGCGGTCGCCGCCGGCAAAGCCCTTGACATGGATGGGCATCTCTTCTCCCTCAAGTTCCGGAGAAAGACCGACAAAGGCCACCACGACATCCGCCTTCTTCGCCGCTTCTACAGCAGCTTCGCGGAGGGGCGCAGCAGGAGGAGCCCACGCGAGCGTCACGCCTCCACCAAAGAGTGCAGAGCGATGCTTGTACTCGATCTTGATCTCGTGCGCGCGTGTATCGGCGAAGTGCAGATGCGCTGCAGGAGTCGTTGCGTTGCGAAACTCCTTCTCCGCCCCACTGGTAAAGGTGCCGACCTCTTTGCCATCGAACCACACCGAGAAGCTCACGAACTCGTTGCACGGATAGCAGTGCGCGAACTTTCCGGTCAGGTCATAGTCTCCCGCAGCCGGTGCAGAGATCGTTCCAGACCAACGCACGGAGAAGGCATTCGCAGGAACCTGCGAGGCGGGCTTGGCACTGTTCCAATCAAAGTCGATCTGCCGATCCACGCGCGTCAGCACAGGTGCGCCGGAGAGATTTTCATTCCCGAAATACTCCGCGTGCAGGCCCTGCGCAGAGGAGCCTGGGGCAGGATGCAGCTGCGTCCTTGGCACCGGAAGCATCAAGCCCTCCACATAAGGCGCGCCCTGCGCATAAACGACCTTTGCCGCAGGAAAGGCAGATGCAATTCCATCGACGGGCATTACGGGCGCTTTGGCGATGGCGTTGTAGTTCCCTTCCAGCGCGTCGAGCGAAGCAGCGTTCGGCCCGATCACGGCGATATTCTTCACGCCGCGCAGAGGCAGAAGATTGTTCGCGTTCTTCAGAAGCACAATAGACTCTCGCGCCGCACGCAGAGCCAGAGCGTGGTGCGCAGGCGAGTTCACCTCTGCCATCGTCAGGCGTGCGTAGGGCATCTTTGTCGGATCGTCGAAGAGACCAAGCCGTATGCGCGCCTCAAACAGACGCTCCAGCGAAATATCCATCTCGCTCTCTTTGATCAAACCGCTCTTCACCGCGCTCGTCAGGCCGAGATACGTCTTTCCGCAGGCCGTATCCGTACCTGCCTTCACGCCAGCAGCGGAGGCCTCCTCCTTCTCCTTGGAGAAGTGGTGACCGATCTTGGTATAAAAGTCGTCAATCGCGCCGCAGTCCGAGGTCACAAAGCCACGAAAACCCCAGTTGCCTCGTAGAATCTGTTTGAGCAGCAGATCGCTAGCGCATGCGGGCTGGCCGTCGATGGCGTTGTAGGCGCACATGATGGAGTCCGCCTTGCCTTCGATAATCGTCGAACGAAACGCGGGAAGGTACGTATCCCAGAGGTCGTGCTTGCTTACATCGACATTGAAGCTGTGGCGGGTGCTTTCAGGTCCGCTGTGGACGGCAAAGTGCTTCGGCGTCGCAATCGCGCGGAAGTAGGTGGGGTCATCGCCCTGGATGCCGCGAACGAAGGACGTTCCCATCCGGGCGGTGAGAAACGGGTCTTCTCCGTAAGTCTCCTGGCCGCGCCCCCAGCGCGGATCGCGAAAGATATTAATATTTGGCGACCAGATCGTCAGTCCGAAGTAAATCGAATGGACGCCGTGCTGGACGGCGTCGTTGTATTTGGCACGGGCCTCAGTGGAGACGACGGCTCCGATCTCGTGCATCAGGGGCTCATCCCACGTGGCGGCCATACCGATGGCCTGCGGAAACAGCGTGGCATAGCCGGAGCGGGCCACGCCGTGGAGACCCTCGCTCCAGAAGTCGTACGCCGGAACGCCCAGCCGCTCGATCGCAGGCGCTGTATTGATCATCTGCGCCGTCTTCTCTTCCAGCGTCATCCGGTGAACGAGGTCGTGCGCCCTCGCGGGCGGCGAGAGCGTGGGATCCAGATAGGCAGGTTTTTGCGCCAGGCCACTCTGCCCAAACGCCACAAAGGTTAAGGTCAGAAGACCGCTGAGGACAAGTTTTGCTGCTCTCATGTTTTTACCCTCAAGTTACGCTCGGAGGCCTGCCTCCGGACAATTCAGCATATCCCTAAAGAGCCGTCGTGGTTCAATGGAAGTGTCTAAGAACAGACAAGGAGAGAACGATGGCGGAAACATTGCAGCTTCCCAAGTACTCCATAGGCATGGGAGATCGTTTCGCACACCAGGCGAAGGCACAACTCGCTGCCTGCGTGCTGGCGGAAAAGGCAGGAGTTACGATCGCTCCGGTCTGGAACAAGTCGAATCGCGAACATCTCATCATAGGTTCGGAGCCACGCGGAACGCGTTCTGCCGCGGACGCTGCGGTGAAGGAGCTCAGCTGGGCCGGACCTTACTTCCTCGATGCCGACCACATCAACCTGAAGACAGTTGACCGCTTCCTCGCCCCCTGCAACTTCTTCACGATGGACGTGGCCGACGACATCGGGCACCCAGCAGCAGCGGAGGATGTGGCTGCATTTGTAGCGCGCCATCCGGAGCTAATTGGCAACGTTGCCATTCCGCGCATCGAAAAACCCTTTGCAATCGATGAAGCCTTCGTCCGCCGCGTCGCCAACAAATTCCTCGCCGCTGTGCAGCAGGCCGGTGCAATCTACCGTTCCATCGTGGAAAAGAAGGGCGAAGGCTCCTTCGTTCCAGAGATTTCGATGGATGAGACAGATTCCCCGCAAACACCCGTCGAGCTTCTGGTCATCCTCGCAGCCATCTCGGACGAGAAGATCCCGATCCAGACCATCGCACCGAAGTTTACCGGCCGCTTCAACAAAGGCGTTGATTACGTCGGCGACGTGGAGCAGTTTACGAAGGAGTTCCGCGACGACCTCGCCACCATCGCCTTCGCCATCGAGCGCTACGGCCTGCCGAAGAACCTGAAGCTCAGCGTCCATTCGGGATCGGACAAATACTCCATCTACAAGGCGATCCGCGAGAGCATTCGCGACTTCGACGCCGGCGTTCATGTGAAAACCGCCGGCACCTCGTGGCTGGAAGAGGTCATCGGTCTGGCGGAATCAGGCGGCGATGGACTCGCGCTGGCGAAGGAAGTCTATGCCGAAGCCTTCGGCCACGCCGCCGAACTCTGCGCTCCTTACGCCACTGTGATCGACATCAAGACTGAGCGCCTGCCCGATCCTTCCGTAGTGAACGGCTGGACGAGCAACGAGTTCGTCCGTGCGCTACGTCATGACGGGAAACACGATGCGGCCTTCAACCCCGATCTGCGCCAGCTCCTGCACGTCGGTTTCAAGGTCGCGGCCAAGATGGGAGACCGCTATCTGAAGGCGCTTGAGTCCAACGAAGAGGTCGTTGCGCGCAACGTGACGACGAACCTGTATGAGCGGCACATCAAGCCGATCTTTATCGGATAACCGCCAAGATAAAAGGCCCGCCTGCAGATCGCAGGCGGGCCCTTTTCTTTGCGAACACTATGCTGTCGCGGCAGGCTTCTCCTTCTTCGGGAAGAAGCGATGCATCGCCATCTTGAGGATGACGTAGAGCACCGGGATAAAGAACAGGTTAAGGACGGTGGAGAGCAACATACCACCCACAACAGCCGTACCGACCGAGTGACGTCCAAGAGCACCGGCACCCGAGGCAAAGTACAACGGAAGCACGCCGAGGATGAACGCGAAGCTGGTCATCAGAATGGGACGAAGCCGAAGCTCCGAGGCCGTGATCGCCGCATCGATGATGGACTTGCCCTCTGAGAGTTGCTGCTCCGCAAACTCGACGATGAGAATCGAGTTCTTCGCCGACAGACCGATCAGCATCACCAGACCAATCTGCACGTAGACGTCGTCGTTCAGACCGCGAAGCGCCACAAGCGAGAGCGCTCCAAGGATCGCCGTAGGCACGGCAAGTAGGATGATGAAGGGCAGGGCGAAGCTCTCATACTGGGCGGAGAGCGTCAGGTAAACGACCAGCAGACCCAGGCCGAAGATGATGATCGCCTTTCCGGAGGACTCGATCTCTTCGAGCGAAAGCCCCGTCCAGGAGAAGGTCATACCGGGCATTTTGTTCTTCTCGAAGAGCTTCTCCATATTGGCGAGGCCCTGCCCTGAAGAGAGACCTTCTGCGGGTGAACCGTCGATCTCGGCCGCGCGGAAGAGGTTGTAGTGATAGATGACCTGCGGTCCGGACTTCTCGTCGACCAGGATGAGGTTGTCGAGCGGGATCATCTGGTTCGAGTTGGACCGAACGTAGTACTGCTTCAGGTCCTGCGCGTTACGTCGGAACTGCTGGTCTGCCTGCACATAGACGCGATAGGAGCGGTTGTTGAAGTCAAAGTCGTTGATGTAGCTCGACCCCATGAAGGTACTCATGGCCGCCGTGATCTGGTCCAGCGGAACACCGACCGCAAGCGCCTTCTGGCGGTCGATGGTGATGTAGAGCTGAGGATCGTTGGCGGTAAACGTGGTGTTCAGATTGGTCAGGCCTGTGCCGGGGGCGCGTGTCTGACCGACGATAGTATGGGCGACGCGGTCAATGTCCGCAAAGGTATTACGCCCCGCATCCTGCAACATGAACTGGAATCCACCGACGGACCCGATGCCCTGAATCGCGGGCGGCTCCGCGGCAAAGGCAATGCCCCCGGGAACCCCGAAGAGCTTGGGCGCCGTGCGGGCGACGATGTCGTGCGCTGAGTGACCATCGCCGAGCTTGGAGCGGTCGTCGATCGGCTTGAGCGGAGCGAAGATGATTCCCGAGTTCGGGCTGCTTCCACCTGAGAGCGAGAAGCCCATGACAGAGAAAGTACCGAAGACGTCCTTATCGTCAAGCACAACCTTCGCCACCTTATCCGCGAAGTCAGCCGTGTAGGTGAGAGACGCACCCGGCGGCGTCTGCACGATGATGAGGAAGTACGACTGATCTTCCGTCGGAACAAAAGCCGTCGGCACATGCACATACATGTAAACCGTAGCGGCCAGTCCAGCGAAGAAGAGCACAAGGAAGGCGTAGCGCACCTTGACCACCCAGGTCACGGCAATGGCGTACCAGGAGATCACCTTCTTGATGCCGCGATCGACGGGATTGAGAATGAGGCCCATGAGTCCAGTCTTATGCTGCTCTTTCCGCAGCAGAATGGCAGCCAGAGCTGGCGAGAGCGTGAGCGCATTGAAGGCCGAAATCGCGATGGAAAACGCAATCGTAAGCGAAAACTGCTTGTAAAGAATGCCCGTTGTGCCAGGAAAGAAGCTGACCGGAACGAATACCGAGATGAGCACGAGCGACGTGGCGATCACGGCGCTGGTGACCTCGCGCATGGCGATCGATGTGGCCTCGTGGGCGTCCGCTACTCCCTGTTCAATATGTCGCTGCACGTTCTCGATCACAACGATGGCATCATCCACCACCAGCCCTGTGGCGAGAGTGATCCCGAAGAGAGTCAGCGAGTTGATCGAGAAGCCGAAGATCTTGATGAAGATAAAGGTCCCGATCAGGGAAACAGGAATGGTCACGGCCGGGATAATCGTGGCGCGCCAGTCCTGCAGGAAGAGGAAGATCACCACGATCACGATGACGATGGCTTCCGCGAGCGTGTGTTCCACCTCGGTAATCGAATCAGAAATAACCGTGGTAGTATCGACGGCAATGATGCCTTCGAGGCCGGGCGGAAAAGATTTCTTAAGCTCAGCAAGAACGGCGCGGCACTTACGATCGACATCCAGAGCATTCGCATTCGAAAGCTGCTGCACACCGATACCAATAGCGTCGCCGCCAGAGTACTTCAGATTCGTGTTGTAGTTCTCCGCGCCAATCTCCGCGCGTCCCACGTCTTTGAGCAGAACCAGCCCCGTACCATTCGTGGCCGTGGAGGTGTTGGCGGTCGTCCCTGTCGCCGCGTTGGATTTCACAATGATGTTTTCAAACTGGCGCGGGTCCGAAAGACGCCCGACCACACGAACTGCCATCTGATACGCCTGCTTGGGATCGGAGGGCGGCAGACCGAGCTGACCGGCAGCGATCTCAATGTTCTGCGAGGCCAGAGCGTTGGTGACATCGAGCGGAGTCAGGCCGCGCGCGGCGAGCTTGTTTGGGTCAAGCCAGAGGCGCATCGCATACTTACGTTCACCGAAGATCACCACCGCACCCACGCCAGGGACGCGCTTGAGCGCGTCTGAGACGTAGACATCCAGGTAGTTCGAGATGAACGAAGGAGACAGCGAGTGGTCGGGCGAGATGAAACCCGCGGCAAAGACGAAGTTCGAGTTCGACTTCGTAATCGAGACGCCGGTGTTGTTTACCGTCGCAGGAAGTCGGCCCTGCGCGGTAGCCACGCGATTCTGTACGTCAACGGCTGCGATGTCGAGATCGTAACCCGTGTCGAAGGTCACCGTAATGGAGCTTGTACCATCGTTCGAGCTCGTGGACGACATGTACCGCATGCCCTCCACGCCGTTGATGGCCTGTTCCAGAATGATCGTCACGGCCGATTCCACATCCGACGAGTTGGCGCCGACGTAGTTGGAGGTCACATTGACCTGTGGCGGCGCAAGCTGCGGATAGAGCGAGATCGGAATCGTAGGTAAGGAGACTGCCCCGGCCAGCACGATCAAAAGTGCGCAAACCGTGGCGAAGATGGGGCGCCGGATGAAAAACTCAACCAAGGTAAACTTCCCTTCGTGCGTTGGCTCTCCGAAAGAACCGGAGAGCGAGCCTCGGTGCATTCGCCCCCGCAGGCTTCATTTCGTGTGAATCAAAACTAACTCTTGGAAGCAGCGGCCTGCGCGCCCATGGGCTGCACGGGAACGCCTTCCTGCAAAAACTGGATACCCGAGACGATCACACGATCGCCCTGCTTCAGTCCAGAGAGAACAGGGTAGTCGTTCCCGATCGGTTCCCCAAGAGTTACCGCAACCTGGTGAGCGAGGAAGCCATTGCCCTTCGGCGCAGCCACATAGACGAATGTCTGTCCGCCGATGCGCGTGACGGCAAGAACGGAGACCGTTGGCGCCTGCGAGGTCGACCACGTAACACGCGCATTCACAATCTGGCCGTTGCGGATCATTTTTCCCAAATGGGGAATCGGCGCCTTCGCCAGAATGCTCTGCAATCCGTTGTCCACCTCCGGCGAAACAAAGGAGATCGTCGAGTGCGTGAGGACGGTGCCGCTGGTATCCAGAATATCTACAGCAAGGCCGGGGCGAACCCGGGAGCTCTGTTCGGTGGGAAGATAGATGTAGGCTTCGAGGTCCTTGTTCTCATCCACCGTGGTCAACAGCGTTGTGGGAGAGACGTAATCTCCCAGATGCACGGGAACATCGCCCACGATGCCCGCGAACGGCGCACGGATCTGGTAGTACGCGAGCTGCTGACGCTGTGTGTTTGTGCCAGCCGCCGAGGAGTCAAAGGCTCCCTTGGAGTTCTGGAAAGACTGCACGGCCTGGTCGTAGACCTGGCGCGATGTGACGCCCGCCTCAAACAACTTGCGCTGGCGCTCCACTTCGGTCTGGTTGTACTGATAAAGCGCCTTCTGCTGCTGCTCCAGACCCTGCTGCGACTGCACGGCAGCGACCTGCTTCAAAGGATCGATCTGCATCAGGATCTGCCCTGCGTTGACCTTCTGCCCGGAGACAACGAAGATGTGGGTAATGTTACCGTCGATCTGCGGCTGCATGGTGGCGGAGCGGCGGCTCTTGACCGTGGAAACAAAGGTATCGCTGCTGGGCACAGCGCTGAACTCCACCGGGATCACCTTGACAGGCATGGCCTGTGCGGCGGGAGGAGCGGCCTGTGGCTTGCTGCAGCCTGCGACCAGCGCCGCCAGAAGTGTAAATCCAATGGCAATCTTTGTAGCATGGCAGATCGGGTGCTCCGAGCTTGCGGACACACCGGGGCGACAGTCATGGGGTAAAACGTGCACGGATGGCTCCTTGTCTCCTTCAAGATGAGTCGAATCAGTCAATCGATTGAAAATATTCAACCAAATGTCCGTTGACTAGGGAATAAATCCGTTCGAGAGTGATTTCACTGCGCTCTGAACATGCTCGCTTGAGGAGTCTCCATGCTACGCCGTCTTTCCGTCTCTGCCCTGCTTTTTGAAATACTTCTTGCTCCCTTTGCGATGGCACGAACCAGCCCTGGCACCTCCACGGTTCCCAACCACGCGGAGATCATCGGATACGTCTTCGCGCGAGATCGCGTTTTATCGCCTGGCGAAATCGCAGCCAACAAAATGACCCGCATCAACTACGCGTTTGCTGACGTGAAAGACAATAAGGTGGTCGAAGGTTTTGCACACGATGCGGAAAACTTCGGCGTTTTGAACAGCCTGAAGCAGCAGAACCCCTCTTTGAAGATCCTCGTCTCCGTCGGGGGATGGACGTGGTCGAAGAACTTCTCCGATATGGCTCTCACGAGAGAGACGCGAAAGATCTTCATCGACAGCGCCGTTGACTTCGTGACGAAGTACCAGCTCGACGGTCTCGATATCGACTGGGAGTATCCCGGCCTGGAGGGAGACCATAACAAGTTTCGTCCGGAGGACAAGGAAAACTACACCCTGCTGCTGAAAGAACTGCGCCTACGGTTCGATCGCGAGGGACGGCGCCTGCACAAGCACCTGTATACCTCGATTGCGACGGGCGGCAGCCTCAACTTTCTGCAGCACACCGAGATGGACAAAGTGCAGAAGTACGTCGACTCGGTCAACCTGATGACCTACGACATGTACGGGGACGACAAGAATACCGGCCACCACTCCTCCCTTTACACGCATCCCGACGATCCGAAACACGTCTCCTCGGACAAGTCAGTGCAAAACTATTTGGACGCGGGGGTTCAACCGGACAAGATCGTTCTTGGAGTTCCATTCTATGGAAAGGGATGGACCGGCGTGGAGGCAACCAAGAACGGTCTCTTCCAGGCAGGGACGAGCGCAAAAAACCTGCATCTGAACTACGGCAGCATCGCCTCGACGCTTCTGGCGCCGGGTTCAGGGTACGTACGCTATTGGGACTACAGTTCGGACTCGCCTTACCTCTACAACGCAACCACGAAGACCTGGGTGGACTATGAAGACCCTGAGTCGCTGGCCCACAAAGCCCTCTACGTGCGCGGACATCACCTCGGCGGCATGATGTTCTGGGAGTACACTGGCGATCCGAACAACGTTCTGCTCGATGCCATCAACCTTGGACTTCATCCTACGAATGAGGCGACAGCCCGCTAATGAAAATCCGCAGCTCCCTGCTCCCCTTGCTTGCACTGTTTCTCGCTGTCCCCTTCGCCCAGGCCCAGAAAAGTGCTTCACAGATCATCGGCTATGTCTTCTCGCGCGGACAGGCGCTCAACGCGAATGAGATTGCGGCGAAGAAGCTCACACGGATTCACTATGCCTTCATCAACACACGGGATGGTGCCCTGGCGGAACTGACACCCATGCAGACCAGCGATCTCGCAACGCTTGTCTCGCTGAAGAAGATCAATCCCGCGTTGACCATCGTGGCTTCGACGGGCGGCTTTGCGCGTTCGGAGGACTTCTCCGACATCGCCCTGACTCCGGCATCGCGTGCGAAGTTCGTCGCAAGCTGCCTGCACCTGGTCGAAACACAGAAGATCGACGGTATCGACGTGGATTGGGAGTACCCGGCGTTCCCGCGTCCGAACGGCCGCTTCCGCGCCGCGGACAAGCAGAACTACACACTGCTTTTGCGCGACCTGCGTATGGCCTTCGACACAGCAGGCACGCGGCTGCACAAGCACCTCGTCACCTCGACCGCGACCAATGGAAACACCTTCTTCATCAACAGCACGGAGCTCGCGCAGGTGGCAAAGTACGTCGACACCATCGCCCTGATGGGCTACGACTACTACGACCGCAGCGACCCGACGACGGGCAATCACTCGCCTCTCTTCACCGATCCCGCCGATCCGAAGAAGCTCTCCGACGACCGGTCTGTACACGACTACCTTGCGGCAGGCGTCCCACCGGAGAAGATCGTTCTCGGCGTCCCCTTCTACGGACATGGCTGGACCGGCGTGCCGCCCGCGAACCACGGCCTCTTTCAGCCAGTGCCGAAGGGCAGGATGTTCGACGTGCTCTATACAAAGATCGCTAAGGAAAATCTCGCGCCGGGTTCGGGCTTCACGCGCTACTGGGACGCAGCCTCCGCTGTTCCCTACATCTACAACCCTGCGACGCAGACGTTTATCACCTATGACGATCCGGAATCCATGAAGCGCAAATGCGCCTACGTGCGGGAGAAGCATCTCAGCGGCATCATGTTCTGGGCCTACAACGGCGATCCTGAAAACATTCTTCTGGACGCCATTAACGCAGGCCTGCACGCAACGCCCCAGGGAAAGTAGAAGGAAGATCGATGGCAACCTCCGCAGGACCGCATCCGCTCGCGCCGCAACGCATCCTTTCGCTGGATATCTTTCGCCGCCTGAACATAGCGCTCATGATCTTCGTGAACGAGCTGGCAGAAGTGAAGGGCCTGCCTTGGTGGACGTACCACGCACCGGGCAAGGTGGACGTGATGACCTATGTCGACATGGTCTTCCCCGGCTTCCTCTTCATCCTCGGCATGGCGATTCCGCTGGCCCTGAATGCGCGCATCCGCAAAGGAGACAGCAGCCTAACCCTGCTGAGATATATCGCCCTGCGCTCGGCCGCGCTGTTGGTGCTCGGCATCATTCTTGCCAACGGTGACCGCGGCAATCCCACGCTGATGTATGGGCTGGGCAAATATGCGTGGGGTCTTCTGGCGCTGTTTGCCGCGATCCTGATCTGGCTCGTCTATCCGAAGACAACCGATAAATTTCGCTGCAATCTCTATCGCGGCCTGCGGACTCTTGGATTCGTTCTGCTGCTGGTGCTCGCGTTTCTCTATCGGCACACAGCGCGCGACGGCAGCGTGGGCTGGTTCTCCTACGGCTATCCCGAGATTCTTGGACTCATCGGTTACACGTATTTCTCGGTGTCACTCCTCTACCTGACAACACGCCGTTGGCTCTGGGCTCCAGCCGCCTGGTTCGTGGCGATGACGGCTTTCTGCATCGCCAGCACTGCGCACTGGATCCACCTCGATCTGCCCTGGTATGAGTTCCCCATCGTCAATGGATCGATGGCTTCGATCGCATTCGCAGGCATCACGCTCACGACGATCTTCTTTCTGGAGCCGAAGTTCGCGACCTTCCGGCAGAAGGCCGTACCTGCCCTCGTCTTCGCAGTCATTACCCTCATCGCTGCGCGCCTTCTGCATCCGCTCGGCATCTCGAAGATCCGCGCCACGCCGACTTGGTGCCTGTACACCATCGGCGCGTGCGTCCTTCTCTTTACGCTGCTCTATTACGTCTGCGACGTGAAGCGGCACAGCAAGTGGGCGTTCTTTGTGAAGTCGGCGGGATCCAATACGCTGCTCACGTACCTGCTCCCAGACATCTGGTTCTACATCATGGCCGCAACGGGCGTCACCTGGTTCGGTACGCACTTCGCGTATGGATGGCCGGGGGTGGTGCGTGCGCTCGTCTTCACAGCGTTGATGCTGCTGATCTCCGAGCTGCTGACGCGCATGAAGCTGCGATTGCAACTCTAAAGACAATGACCGCGGGTCAAAACCGGGTGCCCCATGTCCCGCCTTTGGGACATGGGTTTTCGCCACGCAGGAACACCTTCAAACAGCAGATCCCTGCGCTGCGCTACGGGATGACAAACAAAACTAGACCTGCGAATAACTTGTCGGGTTGAGATACAGGTTCGTGATGTTGGAGACGATGGACTCATATGCGAAGCGCGGGTCCGCACTCAGTTTCTTCCACTCCGGATCGGCGCTGAAGGTCTTCCAGCAGGTCTGCAACGTGGCCAGATCGGGGAAGGTGAGCATGTAGGTGAGGTTCGGAAGATTCTGCCCAATGAGGGCATCGCCGTAGAAGACCTGGCCGCAGCCCGCACGCGCGAAGATCTCAAACTCACCCGAGTGGAACATCTTGACCTTAGCAATATGCGCGGCATTCGAAGGCGACTCATACGTACGCAGTTGGAAGATCCGTTTGTCCTTCGCAGGCGGCGTCAGGGCAGGATGGCCTTCGAACGCCGAAAAAAGAGTGGACTCCACACGCTTGAAAGCGGGTGCCGTAGCGGGTGCGGCCCAGAAGGGAGCGGCGGCCTTTACAAAGGCCTCATCCTTCGCGAGCATGAGCTCCGCCGTCACCAGCGTCTGCAAGTTCTTCGACGGCAGCAGCAGATAGATCGTAGGCGTATCGGGCCCCACATCAACAGTGAAGGCTCCCACAGGCGTGATGCTGAGGCGGTTGAGCGCCGGGATCAGCGCCTTCTCAAAGTACTCCGCGGCAAGCTTGGTCTGCGGTCCACTCTGCAGCGTGTACTTGCGTAGATCGTAATACTCGCGACCAGAGGCGGGCTGCGCGGAGGATTCCCGCGGGAGAGCTACGGCCGAAGCTGCAGCGAGCGAAGAGGCAAGGAATTTGCGACGCATCATCAAAAGTCTCCTGGAAAGAACGTAGCCAGTCTATTCGAGAGTGTTTCCACCGTTCACCGCTATCTTCTGCCCGGTAATAAATCGCGCGGCCTCCGAGGCGAGAAAAGCCACGGTGCGGCCAACGTCCTCAGGAGTTCCCATATGCTGCATGGGAACGCGATCGATGTAAGCCTGCTTTTCCTCCGCCGTCGCGCCAACGGATCGGTCCGTAGGAATCCAGCCGGGAGCGACAAGATTCACCGTAATCCCGAATGGAGCAAGCTCCCGCGCCCAGGAACGCGTTGCCGCAAGCTGTGCGCCCTTGGCAGCCACATAATTTGCAAAGCGAGGATTGCCTAGTTCTACAACCTCGCTGCCGATCTGGATCACACGCCCGAAACTCCGTTGTTTCATCCCGAAAAGAACACTCTGGAGTAGAAGCAGAGGCGATTTGACGAAAAATTCAAGCTGATCCAAGTGAGACTGCCAGGTCTGCTCTTCGATCGAAAGGAATGGCTGGTGGCCGGTAGCGTTGGGAACGAGGATGTCGATATGCCCAAAGGACTTCTCAATCTCGCGGACCATCGCGGCGATCTGGCTTTCGTCACGAACATCGGCGCGAAACGCCTTGGCTGTGCAGCCGCGGCTGTTGAGATCCCAGCAAAGTTGCTCCGCTCGACCTTCGCTGGCGAAGTAATTGACGGCGACGCGCGCACCCTCTTCGGCGAGCGCTGTGGCCATTGCGGCACCAAGGCCACGTGAGGCTCCGGTGACGAGGGCGGTTTTATCTTTTAAGTTGGGCACGGATTGAGTGTACCCGGCGACGTATACTGGTAAGAGTCTCTCTGCAACCCTCAGTATCACTTTTCGCTCGCTGGAACGCTCTCGAGCCGCACTTCCCTGCACTCTTACGGCTTTCATTTTCTATGGAGTTTTACCGATGCGATCTGAACAGGTATACCGCGCTCTAGTGAACATCCCCAACCGCTTCAGCCTCTGCCAGACGACCGCGCGCGCGACTCGCCGCCTGCACGTTCTGTCCACACGTACGGAAGACACCACCAACCTGGCGCTCGACGGCATCAGCGCAGGCAAGTATGTGGATGTTCTTCCGTTGCCGGATGTCATTCTGGCCAAATAGCTTTCCAAAGCAACGAAAAAGGGTATTTCGGTCAGACCGAAATACCCTTTTTATTGGTCAAAAATGAAACTCTTACGGCTTAACTTCTGCCTTCTGCAGACTGAAGGTGCCTGTAACATTCAATGGCTGTACATCGACCGAGCCGCGAAATACGTTCTTGTCGTCAAGAAATCCCGTAAAGGTGAGGGTCAGCGCCTGACCGTTATATTCGCCGGGCTGGCTGAAAGTAATCTTCTTCCCATCGATGGTGCCGGTTGTGTCCCGTGTGATGCCTTCGATTTTGCAGGGTC
>JAHFTZ010000004.1:494-4647 GCA_023265355.1 Terriglobus sp. | reverse complement strand
CCGGCGATCTTGTCTGCCGTCTGGGTCAAGGTGCAGGACTCCGCAAGGTCGTAGCCCTGGATATCCCCGCTGATCGTCCAGACGCCAGAGTTATCCGCAGCGAAGGCAGTTGCCGAGAGAAGAAGGAGCGGGAGGAGACGCTTCATTGAAGTTTCCTTTTTGAGCCCGGTTTGGTGGCCACACCCGGAAGACCAATATACAAGCTAAGCCGGTTTCTGGATGCGATCGTTTTTCCAGAGTGCCAGAACGACATCCATCTGGCTTGTGTGCGGCGTCTCCGGGTTGTCGGCCACTTCTTTCCAGAGGCCCGTAACCGACGCCGGTGCGCCATCCAGCAGAAGACGAACTGCGCGAACGGCGTAGTCCTTATGAATGCGCTGAGCCGAGTAACTGCCGGGGACAAAGCCTTTCACAAGGCCCTCTTCGCACAGACCGAGAAAGGCCCCGCGCGGGCCGCCTTTTTTCTGCTGCGTGGGGCTGGTGGGATAAAGCTGCTTGGTTGCGGTGTTCCAGCGGTCGAGCGGCGTCGCCTTGGGATGATGTTTGTCCGGGTGCGAGGCGATGAGGGCGGCTTCGCCGTATCTGTTTGCCATCTCGTGATTCTACGGGTTAGAAGCGAGCCTTGGAATGCGAACGTCGACTACGAGTGAACTTTTAATGACAATCGATTTGCATCGTTCGGCAGACTGCGCAAGCGCAGCGGGCGAATGATGAGTACGAAAATGCAAGTAGATTAGCCGCAGATCGTAATATGGCGGATTCTTCTTGACCCCTTGCTACGTCTGATCATTGAGGGAGTATCAGGATGAAGAAGACCATTCAATTGGCAATAGTCGCTGCACTTTTTGTTGCTGCTGGAGCTGTTGCTCAGGATGTCCGCACGGACTTCGAGCACAGCGCGAACTTTGAGCACTACCGTACCTTCTGTATCGCCAAGCTCCATGCGTCGAACCAGATTGTAGAGAACCGCCTGCGCGATGCGCTGACACGCGACCTGACACAGCATGGAATGCAGCCTGCCTCTGGCGATGGAACATGCGATTTGACCGTTACGGCCATTGGCAACGTTCATAACCAGCAGGAGTATTCCACCTTCTACGACGGTCTTGGCGGTGGTTGGGGATGGCGCGGACGCGGCTGGGGCGGCGGTGGTCAGTCGTTCACCACGGTGCAACAGATCCCGGTCGGCACGCTGATCGTCGATCTCTTTGACTCGCAGTCCAAGCAACTGGTCTTCCGTGGCACCGCACAGTCGGAACTTTCGAAAAATCCCGACAAGAACACGGACAAACTCTACAAAGCCGTCGACAAGATGTTCAAGAACTACCCACCGAAATAAGAGATCCGTCTCTTAGGAAGTTCAAGGGACCTTCGGGTCCCCTCTTCTGTTTTACGAAGCTTTCGCGATACTTCATCTCCCCACGCAAGTTATGTGCCTGACCAACAGAGCTGATCTACTTCACGCCACTGTGCGTCATTTCGGTTGATGATAGAGAACCGGGCACATCGATCATTCTTCCCATCCCACAAGCTTTTTTAAGGATACCTTGACGATCCCCTCTCATCTCGCATCTCCAACACGCCTGCTGATCGCGGATGACGAACGCCTGATTGCAGACACTCTGGCCCTCATCTTTCTCAAGGAAGGTTATGAGACCCTCGCCGTCTATAGTGGCGAAGCCATTCTGGAAGCCCTCGAAAGCTTCAAGCCTGACCTGCTGCTGAGCGATGTCATGATGCCAGGCATGACGGGCGTGCAGGCGGCCCTTGTTCTTCAGACGCTGTACCCACACTGCAAGATCCTGCTCTTTTCGGGTCAGGCGGAGACCGAAGACCTTCTGCACGAGAGCCGCGTGCAAGGGCTCAAATTCGAGTTGATCGGAAAGCCAGTTCCCCCGCGTCTTCTACTGGCCAAACTGAGGCAGATGGAACGGGCGAACTAAAGTTCGGCGCGCTCGTGTGGCTCACTTTGAATGTCGATGAAGTCATTGCGTACGACCTCCACTTTCTCCCGATAAGCCAGCGCGTTTCCATATGGAATGAAGTGGCTGTAACGATCGTGAGGCCGCAGCACTCTGGACGCATGGCGTATGGGGCACCAGTGCTGCTCCGTGCGCGCAAGCACCTCGCGGACGTACCCGATCAGCCCATTGGCATACGAGCAGTAGCGACAGTTGATCCGTTCCAGCGCATTCAGATAGCGCAACTTCCCCCGGTCGAAGAGAAGATAGTCCTTCCTCGACACCTTTGGGATGCCATACACAGGAAAGCAGATCGCCTGGTAGGCGGTCACGGCAAAGTCCACGAAGAGGAACGGAACGATGCAGCCATAGATGATGGGAGCCGTTAGCACGGCCGTCAGCCTGGCTTCGCTGAGATAGCGAAGGAGCGGCGTCCGTATGAGTTTGTGTGCAGCTTCGAGATCGGCGGCTGCCTGGTCCGGAATGGGCGGGCTCAAGAAGGGGCGTACTTGCTGCGTAGAATGGTGAGAAGAATCCTGGTTCGCTGATGGATCATGGAGCCCCTCCGCTTCGTTGACCGAAGACTCACCGTATCACGCGCGGTTCTCTCATGAACCGGGTGCCCCCACTGCAAGATCCTGCTCCTCTCGGGTCAGGCGGAGACCGAAGACCTTCTGCGCGAGAGCCGCGTGCAAGGGCTCAAATTCGAGTTGATCGGAAAGCCAGTTCCCTCCGCGTCTTCTACTGGCCAAGCTGAGACAGATGGAACGGGCGAACTAAAGTCTGGCCAGCTTGCTGAAGACGTTTTGACACCACTGCGGTCGTGCCTCGCCCTCTCCCTAACTCCTCACCCAACGCGACCCATTGGACGTTAACGACTGGAACCTCGCCCCGGGGAGATGCGTAAGAGACTCCAAGGGAGATCCTGGGATGACACGTCTTGCGAAGCTGGTTCTATGTCTGCTGCCGGTGGGGCTGGGGGCTCCTGGAGTGGTGAACGCGCAGACGACGGCCGCACCGGTCTTCGAGGTTGCGACGATCCGGCCAAGCGGACCCAATTCTGGAAATCCGACTTTTGGCTTTCCGTCGAACCAACACTTTGTGACGAAGAGCACCACCCTCGCGCACATCATCAAGCACGTCTACGGCCTGAACAAGGGATCCGATCAGCAGCTCGCGGGTGGGCCGGTGTGGATGCAGAGGGCGGAGTGGGACATCGACGCCAAGCCGGATGAGGCCACCGCGGCGCAGATGCAAAAGCTGCCCATGCTGGAGCGCATCGCGCTGGCGCAGGGAATGGTGCAGCGCCTGCTGGAGGAGCGCTTCCACCTGAAGGCGCACAAGGAGATGCGGGAGCTGCGCGTGGACGGCGTGAGGTTAGCCAACGGCGGAGCGAAGATGGAGAGCTTTGTCGACGAACCGCCGAAGGACGGGAGCGATCATTGGCAGGGTCTGCGGAGTGGACGCGGATCGATGCAGGCGCGGGGAGCGACGATGGCGCTGCTGCTGGGCACACTGTCGTCCCAGCCGGAGGTGGGCGGGCGGCTGCTGGTGGACCAAACGGGGCTGACGGCGCGCTATAACTTCAAGCTGGAATGGACACCGGTGGAGGGCGGGGGTGCGCGGACAGATGGAGTGGACGCGCCTACTCTGTTTACGGCGATGGAGGAGCAACTGGGGCTGAAGGTATCGTCCACGAAGGCGAAGGTCGAGGTGTTGGTGATCGACTCGTTGGATAGGCCTACGGAGAATTAGATTTCGGTGTGCGAGAGCCCTGCGCAGATTGGAGAAGACCTAGATTTAAGATAGCTGACATACTCGCGATGATGGACTTCCCCAACTCACCGGGAGCTGTCGTCGCCAGATGTCTGCTGTCGCCAACCAGAACCCTATCCCGCCATTGCAGAATTCCGTCATCGGTTCTCTCATGAACCGGGTGCCCCATGTCCGGATTCTCGGACATGGGTTTCCACGGAGGCTAGCATCTCAACGAAAAGTCTCACCAAATCCCAATCCGGGAATGTGGACGTCGGCACATATCTTTGATTCATCCCTCCTGTATGCTGGGCCCATGACGCGCGGCTTGGCAAGGTATCAGAAGAGTGGCCACGATCACTTTCTGACCTTTAGTTGCTATGGACGCAGACCCTATCTGAGTTCCGTCTCTGCTTATCGTCTCTTCGAAGATGCAC
>JAHFTZ010000004.1:0-484 GCA_023265355.1 Terriglobus sp. | reverse complement strand
AGAATGCGTATCCGCTATGCCTTCCAGGTGTATGGGTACGTGGTGATGCCGGAACACGTCCACCTCCTGATCGATGAGCCGAAGAACGGAACGCTCGACGAAGCTATCAAGGGTTTGAAACTCTCTGTGACGTTGCGGAGTACGCAGAGGCCTTTCTGGCTGCCGCGATATCACGACTTCAATGTCTTCACGGTCAAGAAGTTTCGGGAGAAGTTACGCTACCTACATCGGAATCCTGTAGCGCGTGGGCTGGTCTCTGAACCTGAGGAATGGGGCGCTTCGAGCTATCTCCATTATCTGAATGAGACGAAGGGGCGAGTAGAGATCTCGTCCGATTGGATCTGATGCTCGGCAAAAACCCATGTCCGAAAATCCGGACATGGGGCACCCGGTGTCGAGGTTGACCTCGACTAGCGGATCGGAACGACGCTTGAACTTCAAGAATCATCACCTGAAAGCCTAGCTGGGCGGTGCGGGTTAGCGC
>JAHFTZ010000203.1:4876-5308 GCA_023265355.1 Terriglobus sp. | reverse complement strand
CATGGGTTCGTTCGGCCCCAAGCGCGTCGTCATTACAGGCACGCAGCATGACGCCGCCGCGCCGTACAGGATCGTCGACAATGTCTACTCGCTTCTCGACGTGAGCGACGTCGTCTTCATCGACGCGCCGGGCACGGGCTTCTCGCGCCTCTTCGGCAAAGACAAGGAAAAGGCCTTCTGGGGAACGGATCAGGATGCGCACGCCTTCGAGCGCTTCATCCGCCGCTTCCTGACCAAGCACGACCGCTGGAACTCGCCGAAGTATCTGCTGGGCGAAAGCTACGGAACTACTCGCTCCGCCGTGCTCTCGAACGCTCTGCAGAACGTCGATCTCAACGGCGTTATTCTTCTCTCGCAGATCCTCAGCTTCGACAACTTCGCCGATGGCCCACGCTGGAATCCCGGCGTCGATTATCCGTATGAACTTGCCCT
>JAHFTZ010000203.1:0-4866 GCA_023265355.1 Terriglobus sp. | reverse complement strand
CGACGGCCTTCTACCATCACAAGCTTCCCACGCAGCCAGCGGCGCTCGAACCCTTCCTGAAAGAGGTAGAGCACTTTGCCCTGAATGAGTATGCGCAGGCCCTGATGCAGGGTTCCGACCTCTCCGACGCGGACCGCAACGCCATTGCGGAGAAGCTGCACAACTACACCGGCGTCTCCACGGCGATGATCCTGAAGACCGACCTGCGCATGTCCGGCGGCTTCTTCTCGAAGAACGTGCAGGATGACACCGGCACCACCACCGGACGTCTCGATACGCGCTTTGCCGGTCCAGATCTCAGCCGCACCAGTGAAGAGGCCGAGTACGATCCGCAGGCGAATGCCATCTCCTCCGCTTACACAACGGCCATCAATCAGTACGTCCGTGGCACGCTGAACTTTGGGAGAGACATGACCTACCTTCCCGGAGTCTACGCCGCGCCCGGCTTTAGCTGGGATCTGCGTCACGGCGCTCCCGGTGGCCCCGCCGCCACCTCCTCCACCTCCGTCAATGTCATGTCGGACCTCGCGCTTGCCATGAAGGACAATCCGAAGATGAAGGTCTTCCTTGCGGGCGGGTACTACGATCTCGCCACGCCGTACTTCGCGGCAACGTACGAGATGCACCATCTTCCCATTCCACGCTCGCTCGCGGGCAACATCAGCTATCACTTCTATCCATCGGGCCACATGATCTACGTGAACGAGGAAGTGCTCCACCACTTCCACGATGATGTAGCCGCCTTTATTCGTTCTACGGAAGCAGCGAAGTAAACATGAGGTTTCCCCACATCCATATCGGATGGCCGCAGCGCATCGCGGCCATCTTTCTGCTGATCTTCTTCGCGCAGTGTCTCTTCGTCATCGGCCGCACGCCGCTCTCGGAGACGGACTATCGCTACGCCCTCTGCGGTCGCGAGATGTGGGAGAAGCCTGCGCCCGTCGCCGGATACTTCACCACCTGCGGCAACATGCAGGGAGACGGCACGCTGGCGTATCGCGTGGCCGGTCTGCCGCTCACCACGGCGATCCTCGTGCTTCGCCTGGAAGACGAGGTCGCACAGGGCCTCGACCACCTGAAGGCGCCCGACAAGCGGACTTACATTCCCAATCCCGTCGGCGGATCGACGCATGACCTTCGCCACCAGATCAAAGGCATTCCTTATTTGCTGCGCGTTCCCTTTGCTCTCTTCGGTGTCTGGATCGCCGGTGGAGTCTGGTGGGTCGCACGCCGTCTCTTCGGCAACCTCGGGGGATTTTTGGCGCTTGGCCTCTTCTGCTTCTCTCCGTCGATCATCAGCGCCAGCACGAAGCCGAACAATGAAATCCTTGCTCTGTGGGGTCTCTACGGCCTGATCTACACGGCGATAGGGATCGCGCATGCGATGTACGGTCCGCGCCGCAAGTGGAAGCCACGCATCCTCATCTTCACACTTGCCCTTGGACTCACGGCAGCGGCACATGTGCTGGCCGCGCTCTTCGGCTTCATCGCAGCCACGATCTTTCTTTTTTACGTTGTGGAGCGCCGCCGCTCCGCCATTCCTCCTCTGCTCGCTTTCACCTCGATAGGCGCAGTGTTTATTCTTCTGGCGTCGTATGCCTTCCGCCTGCACGCCTTCCTGTACGTCTTCACCGGTGGATCGGCGCGCTTCGTTTTGAGCACCACGCCCTTTGCGCTCTATGTGAAGAATCAGCAGAACCTGCCGACCGTCGCTGCGCTCACCGTTGCGCTGGTGCTGTATCTCTTCCTCAAGCGCTCGCGCTACTTTGGCAACACCACACCTCTCGTGGTCGCCCTCTGCCTGCTTCCGCTGGCTACGACGCAGATCGCGAGCTCGCCCTGGCTTTGGGCGCTGCCGTTTCTCTTTACCTTTATCTCCGGCGTCTTCGCGGATGCGCTCGAAACCCGTTCGCGCAAGCTGTATCTGGCTCTCTCCGCGGCGATTCTCCTGGCGCAGGCTACTTTTTGCTTTCTCGCGCTGCGCGGTATGACCGACCCGATGATTACCTTAAGCATGCCGTCCTGATTTTTGTTCCAAGCGATTCGCGGTAAATCTGCATCTCACAAAATATCCCCGCACTTGAAACGGAACCTAGTGACTTCAACGCTCCGCCGTTCGCTCACCGCTCTCAGCTTTTTCGCGCTTCTGGTCTCAGTCGAAGGTTGCAAGCATCGCAAGCGCCACCAGTCCGCAGGTGAAGCCGCTCCCGACTTTGCGCCGCAGCTTCATCAGCTTGCGGACGGCAAGACGCTGCCGCAGCTGCGCTGGCCTGACTTCTCCGACTACAAAACCGCTCTCCAGACCTTCTACGGAAATGGCGACTGGGATATCGTCTGGAGCGACAACGGAAAGCCGACCAAACAGGCCTATGCTCTCGTCCGCAACTTCCAGCATGCCTCCGAGCGTGGCCTGATTCCCGATGACTACGACGCCTGGCGGTGGGATGCGCGCATGGGCATGCTGAAGAAGAAAGATCCCGAACAGACCGCGCAGTTCGACGTGATGATGACGGTCGTGGCCATGCGCTTCATCTCGGATCTTCACATCGGCCGCGTCAACCCGTCGCACTTCGCCTTTGGCGTCAACGTCGATGCGAAGAAGTACGATCTTGCACAGTTCGTGCAGGAGCGCCTGATCGACTCCACCGATGTGGACGATGCGCTGAACGATGCAGAGCCGCAGTCTCCCGAGTACCGCGCCACCAAGGCCGCCATCGTGCGCTACGTGGGCTTGCTTCCGCAGGATCACACCTCGCCCGTTCCCATGGTGACGGGCAAATCCATCGAGCCCGGCAAGACCTGGTCTGGATCACAAGCTCTGGCGGGGCGACTGGCGCTCTTCGGCGATCTGGACAATGTGCCTGACACGGTCAGCGCCACGACGTACGATCCGCAGCTTACGGCTGCCCTCAAGAAGTTCCAGCACCGGCATGGCATTGAAGAAGACGGAAAGATAGGCAAAGACACTGTCAACGCGATCAATACTCCGCTGGGAACGCGCATCAATCAACTGACGGATACCCTCGAACGCTGGCGCTGGCTCTCGGACGAGTATCAAAACCCGGCCATCATGGTGAACCTGCCGGAGTACACGCTGCGCGCGTTCTCCGATGGACACCATGAGGAGTTCTCCATGCGCGTCGTCGTGGGGCAGAGTGTGAAGGAACATCGCACGCCCGTCATCACGGACCACATGAAGTACCTCGTCTTCCGTCCCTTCTGGAATGTGCCGCCCTCGATTATGAAGGCCGAGATCGCGCCTCACATGCGCGCCAACAGTGGATACCTGTCTTCGCACAACTTTGAAACAGTCGACAACAAGGGCAAACCGGTCTCTGCCAATGCGGAGCAGGTGGCGCATGCGAATGTGATCGTGCGCGAGAAACCCGGCCCGAAGAACTCTCTTGGTCTGGTGAAGTTTCTCTTTCCCAATACCTTCAACGTCTATCTCCACTCCACGCCTGCGACGGAGTTGTTCTCCCGCTCGAAGCGCGACTTCTCCCACGGCTGCGTCCGTGTGCAGGAGCCGGAGAAGCTGGCGGCGTGGGTGCTCCGCGACAACTCGAAGTGGAATGACGAGAGCATCCACGAAGCGATGGAAAATGGACAGGACAATAAGACCGTTCTGCTCTCGCATCCGATCCCGATCGTGATCTTCTACGCCACGGCTTATCCCGGAGAAGACGGCGACATGCACTTCTTCTCCGACATCTACGGATACGACAAAGAGCTGGAAGAGGCACTGCGGCACGGCCCGCCGTACCCGAAGGCTCCGATCGTGCAGAAGGTTGAAGCGGATATCTAACGGGAGATCTATGGCACAGACAAAAGCGGCAGCCCGTGGGCTGCCGCTTTTTTGTGTGACCGGGAAGAGAGGAACTACGCGTTACGAGAGTGGCCCTTGTGACGTCTGTGGCGAGCGCGTGCCAGAAGAGTGCCGCCGCGTACGCCAAAGCTCCACTGGCGGACGGGACCGACATCTACATGGACGAACTGGCTAATGGGGTAATAACCTACGCCTCCCATGCCGAGCGAAAGCGCCGCATCGCGCAGGGCGCGTGTAGAGACGCCGGGGACGCGGATGTCGATGGCTTTGGAGAGCATATGCTGCGAGTGCTCGGCGACACCGGTCAACGCGGCGCGCGTGCGGAGCATGTGGTTCGTCTCCGGCGTGCGATAGCCGCAGACGATATCGATCTCGCCGTTGGGGCGACCCAGGCGAACCATGAGCTTATGAAGAAGATCAAACTCGGTGGGATCGTAGTTGGCGGTGTCCATCGTGCGATGGTCGCGGAGAAAGGTATTGAGCTTGGCGATGCCTTCGGCGGAGTACTCCGTGCCCTGGCGGTAGACCACGTTCAGGGCTTCGCCGGTATGGAGATGGCGCAGGCGGAGAACGTAGCTCTCCTTGACTTGCGTGGGAGCAACGCGGGCGATGCCAACCGTGGGAAGAGCGTCCCCGGACTCCGCCCGGACCGGTGTCTTTACGGCGATGGAGGTGAAGGCGAGAGCGGCAACTCCAAGTGCGATGCGACGGAAAGTCCTGGGTGCAAAGGCAGAAAAACGGATCGTTGAGAGCAAGGGGGAAGTCTCCAAACCTGAGATTTGGGGCAAAAGCTGATTGCCTCAACATCGGTGCAATCGGTTCACGTGAATCGCATTTGGTGAACCGCATTCGCCTGCCAAGAGAAGAATACCCCAAGCCAGGAAACCTGAGGTGGCACTTTTGTGTCACATTCTGGTTCATTTGCTGCGCCAGACCACGCCAGAGACAGCTTTTCCTCTAGAGATCGCGTGCTCATTCCACTTGTGCAAAGCTTCCCGTGCAAAAAGCCGCGAAAAAAAATTATCTTGACGCTTCCCTCA
>JAHFTZ010000202.1 GCA_023265355.1 Terriglobus sp. | reverse complement strand
GCGCCTCCACGACGGTGTTGCAGATCGACTCCGGTCTCGCTCCACCCACGGGTGGTGGCTTTGAAGTGCGGCGAAGGGACGCGGGCTTTGGTCTCTCGACCGGCGATGACCTGGTACTGCGGAGCCCCGTGCGGAGCTTCCAGATTCCGCGTCTTGCGGCGAGGGAGCAGTTTTTTATTCGGATGTATGACGGTTCAACACCGCCGCTGTACTCGCGCTTTTCCAGCGCCGTCTACGCGGATCTGCCGGTGGGATGAGGAGGAAGTATGACTGACTTTGAAGGACAGGTCTTAGCCGACCTGAGTGCATTGAAGAGCCAGATGAACGCTCTGCTGGGTGTAGGGCAGCCGGGACGTCTGCACCTGCTGGAAGAGCGTGTCGAACGGCACGAAAAAACAGTGCAGCGCATGAAGGGGATGGGCGGAATGTTGAGCATTCTGCTGGCGATGTTTCACGTAGCTATTGATTTTCTGCGCCGCTAGACACGGCGCGGAAGGAAAGAGGAAGAGATGAATTTTCTAAAGCTGTTTTTGCGTGGGCTGGCGCTTCTGCCGAGCCTGATCCAGGGAGTTGAAGCGATCTTCGGAGCCAAGACCGGACCGCAGAAGAAGGATGCGGCGCTGTCGATTGCGAGTTCCGCGATCAACGTGGTGGATGCCGTGGCCTCAAAGACGATTGTGGACAGCGGCAAGTTCACGAAGGGATTGGGGACGGTGATTGACGGAGTCGTGGAGTGCTTGAACGCAAGCCTGTGGGCTAAGTCGTAAAAGTTGAAAAGCAGATCTCCGCTTCGGTCGAAGTGACGGACATGATTGGGTCGAGAGGACGGACTTCCTGCCGGGCGACTACGCCTAATACTCTTGCGCAACCCAACCCCCCGTCATTTCGACCGACCGGAGGAAAGCAAAGGGAGCGGAGAAATCTGCTTTTGCCATGCCAAAGGCACATCGGATCGCGCTTTGCGCGATAACAAAAGCAGATCTCTCCACTTCGCTAAGGAATGACAAAGAACTGGGCGATTAGCATGGGCAGAACCACTCCCACTTATAATCGTTGTCTATGCAAGCGAAGCCGTTAATCGGTGTGGTGATGGGAAGCAGCAGTGATTACGCCGTGATGCGCGAGGCTGTGGCTTTATTGGAGGAGTTCGGTGTGCCGCATGAAGCGAAGGTGGTTTCGGCACACCGCACTCCGGACCTCTTGTTTGACTATGCAACGTCGGCGCGAGGTCGCGGTTTGAAGGCAATCATCGCCGGCGCGGGCGGCGCGGCGCATCTGCCGGGCATGCTGGCGGCGAAGACGATTGTTCCTGTGCTGGGTGTGCCGGTTCCGGCCACGGCGCTGCAAGGCATGGATGCCCTTCTTTCGATCGTGCAGATGCCCAAGGGAGTTCCCGTAGGAACGATGGCGATCGGACGCTCCGGCGCTGCGAACGCTGCTCTGCTGGCCATCGCAATGCTGGCGGTAGAAGATGCTGCGCTTGGAGACAGGTTGCAGGCATGGCGCGACGCGCGCGCGGAGCAGGTGATGGCAGAGACTCTGCCACCGGAGCCAGCAGAGTGAGCGCGATTCTTCCTGGCGCAACGATTGGAATCTTAGGCGGCGGTCAGCTTGGCCGGATGATGGCCATGGCCGCGCGCGCGATGGGATACAAGGTCCACGTGCTCGATCCCGACCCCGCGTGTCCTGCGCGTTACGTAGTGGACGAACTGATCGAGGCGGGATGGAAGGACACATGGGCCGCGGCGAACCTGGCGCGCGAGTGCGCCGTGGTCACCCTGGAGATTGAGCAGGTGCTCATCGCCAGCATGGATGCGGCGGCGAAGTTCGCCCCTGTGCGGCCGGGATCAGCGATGCTGGCCATTATTCAGGACAGAACGGAACAAAAAGACTGGCTGCTGCGGAACGGATTTCCCGTGGGCCGATACCGCGTCTGCCGTACACTCGACCAGTTGCGCGAGGCTGTGGAAGCGCTGGGCGGCAGATGCTTTGTGAAGAGCGCGATGGGCGGATACGACGGTCGCGGACAGGCGAAGATCGGTTTCGCCGTCGGCGCGAACGTGGAAGACGAGATCACCGAGGCATGGGACGATCTGCGCGGCGAGCCCTGTGTCGCCGAGCAGGCCCTGGCGCTGAAACAGGAGATCTCCGTGATGGTCGCTCGTTCTCCGCGCGGCGAAGTCACGGTGTTTCCTGCAGCGGAGAACCATCACGAGCACCAGATCCTGGAGTGGAGCGTCATCCCTGCAGGCGTTCCGGCAGAGACCGAAGCCCGCGCGCGAAAGATCGCGGGCGAGATCGCCGACGCCTTCAACCTGGAAGGCCTGCTCGCCGTCGAGATCTTCCTGACCGAAGAGGGCGAACTGCTTGTAAACGAGCTTGCACCGCGACCGCACAACAGCTACCACGGCAGCGAACGCGCCTGCGTAACGGGGCAGTTCGAGCAGGCGATCCGCGCTGTCTGCGACCTCCCGCTGGGTGATGTCTCGCTGGTACAGCCGACGGCGATTGCCAACCTTCTGGGCGAGGTCTGGCTAGATGAAAACGGAGAGACGCGCGAACCGAAGTTCGATGACGCCCTGGCCGTTCCGGGGGTGCGGCTGCATCTGTACGAGAAGCTGACGCCACGTCGAGGCAGGAAGATGGGGCACTTGAGTGCCGTCGGGGCGAGTGCGGGGGAAGCGTTGGAGAGGGTTTTATCCGCGAAGGATCGCTTGTAAGCAACTCAAAGTAAACTTTCAAATAAGATGTAACACTTATAGCATTTATAGCGTCTATACTCACAGTATCACGGGAGGTGAATATGACCATTTTGGAGGAAACAACTGGTGCTCTTCTTTCGAAGGGCGATCAGAAGGACATCCTCGACCTTTACAACAAAATCAAGGCTGCGGAGGCCAAACTAGTCGGTCCTGACGGCAAGACGCAGTTTTTGCCCTCCAATCTTTACTCTTTTTTGTGCGCGTTGCTTGGGGACTTAAAAGCTGGCAAATCTGTAACGATCCTTCAGAACAACGCGGAACTCACTACTGTAGAAGCAGCAAAGATGCTGGCCGTATCCCGTCAATTCTTTATCAACTTGCTCGAAGATCGCCGCATTGCTCACCACATGGTAGGAACTCATCGACGCGTTTACGCTCGCGATGTATTAGTTTTTAAGGCGAGACGAGACTCTGAGCGACGTACAGCCTTAGATACTCTAGCCCGTGCAGAACACAAGGAAGGCCTTTATGACAAGGTTCCTCTAAATGATTCTGACTCCAGACAATGAATACGCTGCGGTACTGGATGCGTGTGTACTGGCACCTATGCCCCTGGCCGATACCCTTCTCCGTTGCGCAGAGGAACCTGCTCTTTTTCGAGTTTTGTGGAGCAAAGAAACTCTAGTAGAAGTTCACCGGACATTAATAAAATTTGGATACACAATTGACCAAGCTGATCGCCGCCTTAAGCAAATGGCAATTGCCTTCCCTGAGGCGGAGATCGATTTTCCCGCTAATTTGCTTAAATCACTTGATGACCTTCCAGATCAAAAAGACCGTCATGTAGTAGCGGCAGCGATTCATGCCCGCGCACACGTCATCGTCACCTCGAATGTGAAACATTTCCCTTCAATTCTCCTGGAGGGTCATGACCTACTCGTTCAGAGTCCGGATGAGTTTCTCGTCCATCAGTTTCATTTAAATTCCGCGCGCATGCTGGATGTCCTTGATACACAGGCAGGAGCAATCGGACAAACGCGATCTGAGATCATGGAAAGACTCAGCGTGGTGCTACCCAAGTTTTCCAGAGTCGCATCGAGCGAATAGGCAGAGGAGCTAAATTTTTCTCCACCTATTCGGCTTTAGCCGATGTCTTCCGACCAGTTTTCCAGGACGTTTTTGAAGTCCGTCATGAACTTGCCTGCGTCGGAGCCGTCGATGATGCGGTGATCGAAGCCCAGCGTGAAGCGCTGGATGTAGCGGATGGCGATCACGTCTCCGCCGTCCTGGTCCTGGATCACGAGCGGCTCTTTGTTGAGACCGCCGATGCCGAGGATCGCCGACTGCGGCTGCGCAATGATGGGCGTTCCGAACTGCTCACCGAAGATGCCGGAGTTGGTCAGCGTGAAGGTGCCGCCTGCAACGTCATCCGGAGCGAGCTTCTTGATCCGTGCGCGGTTGGCCAGATCGACGATGCCGCGCGCGATGCCGAGGAAGTTCTTCTCCTCGGTCTGCTTGAGCACGGGAACGATCAGGCCCCAGTCCAGAGCGACGGCGATGCCGATGTTGATGTTCTTGTTGTAGCGGACCGCGTTGCCGCCCTCGATCGCCGAGTTGACGATGGGATGCTTCGACAGAGCGACAACCGCGGCGCGGGTAATGAAGGGCATGTATGTGAGCTTGACGCCATTGCGCTGCTCGTACTTGTTCTTCTCCTTGTCGCGGATGCGGGCGACGCGGGTCATGTCCACCTTGAAGACGGTGTGGACGTGCGCGTTCGTACGCTTCGACTCGACCATCCGCTGCGCGATGATGCTGCGCATCTTGGTCATCGGAACGAGCTCGCCCGGCTGCGGCTGTGCGGCTGCCGGTGCGGCAGGCTTCGCCGGAGCTGCTGCTGCAGGTGCGGAGGGAGCAGCGGCTACGGGTGCGGCAGCGGACTTTGCAGCGGCGGCGGGATTCTGCAGGTGACCGAGGATGTCGGTCTTGGTGATGCGGCCTGCGGAGCCGGTTCCGGGAACCTGCTGCAGATCGACTGCATTCTCCTTGGCGATCTTGCGGACGAGCGGCGAGGAGCGCGGCGTTTCACCGACGCTGGCCGAAGCCGCAGGAGCGGCGGGCTTGGGATCTCCTGGAGCAGCTGGCGCCTGTGTCGGCGCAGCGGCGGCGGGCTTGGCGGAAGCGGATCCAGCTGCGCCGCCAATGATGGCGACGACCGTGTTGATGGCAACCGTAGTGCCTTCCGCTGCCTTGATCTCTGTAAGGGTTCCGGCGACGGGCGAAGGAATCTCGGCGTCCACCTTATCCGTGGAGATCTCAAAGATCGGCTCGTCGCGCTGAACGGTGTCGCCGACCTTCTTGAGCCACTTGGTAATGGTGCCTTCCGTGATGGACTCGCCCATCTGCGGCATGACGACCTCTGTCGATCCGCCGTCCTGCTGTGGTGCCTGTGCCGGAGTGGAGGCGCCATCGGCCTGCGGTGCGGCGGCTGGCGTTGAGGTCGCGCCTGCTGCTCCGCCGATAACGGCGACGATGCTGTTCACGGCAACCGTCTGTCCTTCGGTGGCCTTGATCTCCACGAGCATTCCGGAGATGGGAGAAGGAATCTCGGC
>JAHFTZ010000201.1:1091-5318 GCA_023265355.1 Terriglobus sp. | reverse complement strand
TCTGCATCGATAACGACTCTCGTAAGACAGAAGCTTTGAGCAACGGCATCTCCATTATTCACGAAGAGCATCTTCCCGAACTGCTGAAGAAGCATAATGGCCGCACGATCAGCTTCACCACGGATCTCGCCGCAGCGGTGCAGGCCAGCGAAGTCATCTTTATCGCGGTTGGTACACCGCAGAGCGATACGGGCCATGCGGATCTCTCGTATATCGAGGCGGTCGCTTCTGAGGTTGCGCGTTCGATCAATGGCTACAAGGTACTGGTGGAGAAGAGCACCGTTCCCGTGTACACGAACGAGTGGATCCGACGCACCATGGAGCGCCATGGCGTGGAGCACGATGTGTTCGACGTAGTGTCGAACCCCGAATTTCTGCGTGAGGGAACGGCGATCTCAGACTTCCTTCATCCAGACCGTATCGTTGTCGGCTCTGACCATGAGCGGGCCGCCGAACTTCTGGATGCGATCTATGCACCGCTCACCAGTGGTGATTACTACAAGCGCGCGGATGCTCTTCCTGGCCGCTTCAATACTGAGAATCTTCCTCCGCTTCTTCACACTTCGACGAAGAGTGCAGAGATCATCAAGCATGCATCCAATGCGTTTCTGGCACTGAAGATTTCGTTTATCAATGCGGTTGCGAATCTCTGCGAAGCAGCCGAAGCAGACGTGGTCCAGGTGGCGCAGGGTATGGGTCTGGACGAGCGTATCGGCAACAGATTCCTCAGTCCTGGAATTGGATACGGCGGATCCTGCTTTCCCAAGGACGTTGCCGCCTTCCGTTCTGTCGCGGAACAGTTCGGCCTGGACTTCGGCCTGCTGAGTGAAGTGGAGAAGATCAATCGCGGACAGCAGAAGCGCTTCTTCGAAAAGGTCCGCTCCGCACTTTGGACCCTGCGCGGAAAGAAACTCGCCGTCCTTGGTCTGTCGTTCAAGGGCGACACCGATGACATTCGCGAGTCTCCAGCGGTTGACCTGATTCGTCTGTTTCTTGCCGAGGGTTGCAGCATTGCAGCCTACGATCCAGCGGGAATCGATCGCACGAAGGAAATTCTGCCTGAGTCGGACAAGCTGCGTTATGCTGCGGACGCTTACGATGCTGCGGAAGGCGCGGATGCTCTGCTGATCCTGACGGATTGGAAGGAGTTTGGAGATCTGGACCTGGATCGGATGAGATTGCTTCTGCAATTCCCCATTTTGATCGACGGCCGCAATCTGTATAAGCCTTCGCATGTGACGAAGCACGGATTCTCTTACTTCAGTGTCGGGCGCTCCGTCGCTCGTCCTGTGCGTACCGCGAAGGCCCCAGCGCAGAAACTGCAAGCGGTCTAAGAGCTTGAACGACTTAAAGAACGAATCTCCAGGGGCGCAGAGAATGCATTGGAAAACTGTACTTGTAACCGGCGGAGCCGGCTTTCTGGGATCTCATTTGTGCGACGCTCTTCTGCAGCGCGGATCGCGTGTTATCGCAGTAGACAATCTTTCGACGGGTCGGCTGAATAACATAGCCCACCTCTCGAAGGAGTCGATGTTCTCCTTTGAGGAGCACGATATCTGTGAGCCATTCGACTATGGCGCGGTAGATTTCGTCTTCAACATGGCATCTCCTGCAAGCCCTCCTGGATACATGAAACTTGGAGTGGAGACGCTTCGCGTGGGATCGGTGGGCACGGAGCAGACGCTTCAGATTGCCCGCCGCTACCAGGCTGGCTACCTCCACGCTTCCACTTCGGAGTGCTACGGCGATCCGAAGGAGCATCCCCAGACGGAAGAGTATTGGGGCAACGTGAACCCAATTGGACCGCGTTCGGTGTATGACGAGGCCAAGCGATTCTCAGAAGCCATGGTGATGGCCTATCACCGCTACCACGGGGTGAACACCCACCTCGTCCGTATCTTCAATACTTACGGGCCCAGACTGGATCCGAAGGATGGTCGCGTGATCTCGAACCTGATCATGCAGGCTCTGGCGGGCGAAGATCTTACGATCTACGGAGATGGTTCGCAGACGCGCTCTTTCTGCTACGTCTCCGATCTGATTGCGGGTATTCTCGCGCTCGCCGAAAGCGCAGAGGCAACTCCAGTCAACATCGGCAACCCCGACGAGTTTACGATCCTGTCCGCCGCTGAGATTGTGAAGGAGCTTACTGCTTCCAAGTCGAAGATCGGCTTCGCACCTCTTCCGCAGGACGATCCCAAGCAGCGTCAGCCCGATATCTCTAAGGCCGGACGTCTCTTTGGATGGAAGCCTAAGGTCGCCCTCCGCGAGGGGCTTGGTTTGACCATTCCATACTTCCAGCAGGTCTAAACTCTACGGAAGTTGAGCGCCCGTGTGCAGGCGGGGATACCATTTCACCTGGATATTTCCAGTGGTGAGATTTTGTTTTCCGTCTGCCACGAAGGGCGCCTTCCAGGGCTCATAGGAGACTGCGGCGTTCACTTCCAGATCTCGATAAAAACGCTTGATAGCGGTAACTGTGAAAGTGTTCTGCGTCGTTCCGAGTGGAATAAAGTCCTTGGGGATCTTCTTGTTCCGATACTCGAACTCGATCGATTCGTTCGGGGAGAGATGGTACGTCAGCCATAGCTGACCTCCCTTGGCTTCGCGGCCGATCCAATCGCCCATGATGAAACCTTTGTTCGTATAGCCCTCGAGTTGAATGATCTCGAAGTAGTTGAAGCGACCCTGAACGCTGCGCGAGGTGTTCGGATCGGTCGATACCGCTTCCACGCGGAGGTCCATCTTTGGAAGCTTGGGCAGATGCGAGAGATAGACTCCGGTGCGGTAGGCGGCGCGGCGCGGTGCGCTGGGCGGAGTCACATCGTCATGCGCCATCGTGTCCGCGTAGAGCGTTGCCCAGTGGGTCAGGAAGGGAAGCCGCCAGGAAAAGTCAAAGAAGCTATACCGAGCGCCAGGGTCTTGTGGGCTCCCCTTCTGCTCGGGTGTTACATCGTCGAAGTGAAAGAAGCTCCGCAGAAAGGTGTGAAAGGTGACAGGTTCGTGTCCCTTCCCGCCCCAGATGACGCTGCGCGAGAAGCCGAATTGAAAGTTGCTGGTCGGTGCGAACGAGAACTTCTCTGAATGCATCCACGGGCTGTTGGGGAACTGGTGACCTTTGAGGCTTCCGACGGAAAAGTCATAGCGCAGTGGACCAATCAGGCGTGAAAGCAGAGGGACGTGGAGCGGTTCCACCCGATTGATGCGGAGGGCATACATGCTCTCTGCGTTGTTCGACAGGGCCATGGATCCGCCACGCGCCGGGCTGAGCCAGTTATCGGTCTTACCGCCAGAGATCTCATGTCCCAGAATATGAAAAGACAACGAAGCGTCAATGAGTCGGAAGTAATCCCGCGTGTTGACATGGAGTCCTGGAACCGTCAGCAACTGATCGTTGTAGGTATAGAAATCGGGCGCCACCAAGGCTTGATTCTGTGCAAGCGTATACCCTCCGGCAGAGGCAGCATGCTGATATTCTCCGCGGACGTGAAGGGAGAAACGACCGAATTCCGCCAGCGTCGAAACACCGTTGTAGGTGTTAAACCCTTCGCCATAGGGGCGGCCATAGTCGTTGACGTAGCTTTGGCCGACGTGATAACTGTCGCGCAGCACGGTGCCACTGTTGACCATGGCGCGCGCGTATCCGTTCTCTATACCGTAGACGCTGCCGCGCGGCGTGCCTTTTGCGGGGATCTCTCCTTGCAACGCGGCCAGTGTGGTGGCAAGGATATCCATGGCCTGCTCGTTGCCGTCACCGTTGATATCGATCTCGCTGCGCTGCAGCATGTGCAGAACGCTTCGCCGCGTCCATGGACGCATATTGATGAATGCGGTATCCAGGTATCCCATCGCATGCAGACGGAGCAGCGCAGGATAGATCCAGCTGTCGACCGAAATATAGGTGGAGCCGAGATTTCCATCGGCGTAAGTGATCTCGCCATAAGCATCGCGCGAGCCAATAACCTCACTCTGTTGCGGGAGGGGGTGCGACGATCGCGAAGCCTGTGGCGTTCCTGGGGAATCGATCGTTGGAGATGCGGAGGAGTCGACGGCGATAGCTGCGGGACGTACCTCTTCCGCGACGCAGAAGGCGGAAGAGGACAGAAAGAGAACCACAGCCGGCAACAGGAACTTCCGCAACACTCACCTCGCGCCGACGTTCTTCCACTGCCTGCCTGGACGCTCTCCAGTCTACCGTTTTATCGCGGCATTTATCGCTTGGAACTG
>JAHFTZ010000201.1:0-1081 GCA_023265355.1 Terriglobus sp. | reverse complement strand
CGTGGCGTCGCTGATTGAACATCTCTTTGGCACGAAGCCGATCCTGCATGGCCTCGATAGGATCCATCTGATCCGCGAAGAAGCGGCATTCTACGAGGACGCTGCCGATGCCCGCTCGGGTGCGCCCCAAGGCCTCCTGCGCAACGCGACACATCGCGAGGGCATCCTGCCCATCGACGGGCATGTGCGGAACGTGGTGTAGCTCTTTACGATTGAGCGTGAGCTTTTGTGTATTATTGGTGCGGCAGACGAGGATCAGAGGAAGGCTGGATTGAGCCGCTACGCGGAGCGCAGCGCCGAGCTTCAAACCGTCTTTGACCTCGCCGAGCAGAGCCAGCGTGACACTGCGCGGAGCGTTGGAGGACTTCTGGATTTGCAGGCCCATCGCGACGCCCGCAGCGAAGGTGGCCATCTCGGCACCGGAGCCGGTGAAGACGTTGGAGTCGGTGGCTGGAGCGAAGATCGGGCGCGTCGCGCTACTGTCGTCGGAGAGAGCCTGTCCGAGCACGGAGGAAATCGATTGTCCACGCAGAAGCGCAGCGCCCAGATTCTCTTTCCGTGCGATCAGTACATCGCGCTTTCCCAGTCCGTCGAGCAGCGCAGCGAGCATGGCTTCTTCGCGCCGTAAGCGATACGGCATGCGGTTCTGCGCGGCGAAGCGCTCTTCAAAGAGACGCGCACGCAGCATGGACTCGTAGATCTGCCACAACTTCGCGTTGCTGATTAATGGTTTAAATACCTTTTCCGCCACGACGTTCACCCCTCAGGATTGCAAACAAAGGGCGCTGACGGCATGGCCGCCAGCGCCCCGCACTACCTTTTTACCGCTTTGCTGGATCGCCAAGCTCTGTCTGAATGCCGAGATCGGCGAAGGCCTTCTCTGCGACTTTGGCCTTGACCTTGCCTTCACGCACAAGGCGCGAAAGCGTGGCAGCGACGATTGCGTTGGCATCCACCTCGAAGTGACGGCGCAGGTTCTCGCGATTGTCCGAGCGTCCGAAGCCGTCGGTTCCGAGCGCGACGAGTCGTCCACCAAGCCAGGGAGCGAGCGAATCCGGCATGACCTTCATGTAATCGCTGG